>DAOOGN010000001.1:0-146433 GCA_035415725.1 Anaerolineae bacterium
AATGATAAACCGATACCCAAGTTTACAACCGCGCTAATTTAACATTGTCGAGCTACCATCGGTGGCGAATCACGGTGTCGACGTCAGGGCTCTTTGGGGGGCCTCCCCAGTATGAAATGGGCCAAATGCACGGTTGTGCTTCGTGCGGTACCCGGCTTACAACGTTCAGCCAGGGGCATCTGTGCGGCATACCGTGTGCGCGGCACGGTGCACACAACGGGTGTCATACGGCAAGCGTCACGATGAGGCGATTTTGTCAGCATCTCAGCAGCACGGCAAACGCCAGGCGAGGTGTCGGGCGCAAGGCCGCTAGAACCGTGTGCGCTGTGGAGGTTGTGCGCCGACAATGCTGAGAATCAGCGGGAGCGCGATGGATGGGCTTGGCCTGCAAGGGGTGACTGTGCCCCGAACGTCTTAGTGGGCGATGTACTCTCGCCATTCAAGCAATGACCCGCATGGCATATAGTGAACGTGGCCTCGTGCTGGCAGCTATGATGCTGGAAAATAGTGGTAGGTTACCTGGGGCAACACAAAGCCCAACTGTGGTTGAGTTCGGTGCTGATTGAAGGACTAGCTTTGACGGCACAAGGCAAAACCAGTCCCTTTTTGTCCTACTATGGCCCCGTGACTTATACCTGGAAGGTGAAAAACACAGCAAATAGCATTAGGCTGACCTGAACTCCTATGGTTAGGGCACAACGTGCAGTGTTACCGGCAGTCCGAAGGTGCCACTTCATACTTTTTCATACTGCATCTCGCCAACAGTATGAAAAAGTATGAACCTGTGAATCCTTCTGCGAGACACTTATCTTTGCGGCGGTCGGACAGTATGGGAAAGAAGTGAGAAATCGAGTCGAAGCAGAAAAGCCTCTACTATTGGTGTAGAGGCTTTTCTGTCGTCGAGCGTTTTCATTGCTCAGGTAATCGTGGCCGGTCGGAAGTGTTCTGTGTTTGCGTGGTTACAGTTCAGATATACAATGTGGCCCACCATCCCAAAGGAGCTAGCTTGACCTATGGAATCACAAGTTCATCCGTCAACCTTATGTAGTACCAATTGCCTGACACGCATAACCGGCCGTGTCTGGAAATACGGCGATGACGTCAACACCGACGTCATCTTCCCCGGTAAATACACGTACAGCCTCACCGATCCGGCAGAGATGGCAAAGCACGCGCTCGAAGACCTCGATCCGACGTTTGTGACGAATGTCCGTCCTGGGGACATCATCGTAGCCGGCAAGAACTGGGGCTGCGGCAGTTCCCGCGAGCAGGCCGTGGTCTGTCTCAAGCAGGCCGGCGTGGGCGCGATTGTGGCGCGCAGTTTTGCCCGCATCTACTTCCGCAACGCCATCAATTACGCCCTGCCCATCGTCGCCTGTGATGCCGTGGACAGCGTCGAAGCCGGCGAGGAGATCACCATCGACTTCGCCGCCGGCACCGTCGTCACCCCGCGCGCCACGTATACCTTCCCCCCCTTTCCACCAGAGGTAATGGCGATTTTTGAGGCGGGCGGCTTGATTCCGTACACGCAGCAGGTGCTAAAGGGAGTATAAAGTACGGAGTAAGCAAACTTTTGCCCTGGTTTTCCCTTACTCCCTATTTCTTGTAAACTATAACCGTGGAGGATCACAATGGCAAAATACAAAATCGCTTTGATGCCCGGCGACGGCATCGGCAATGATGTGATGGATGCGGGCAAGATTGTGCTGGAGAAGATCGCGCTGGATGCGGAGTACATTCCTGCCGACATCGGATGGGAGTTCTGGCGAACCGAGGGCGAGGCTCTACCGCAGCGCACGGTGGATATCCTCAAGACGTGTACTTGCGCGCTTTTTGCGGCGATCACCTCCAAGCCCAAGGAAGAGGCGGAGGCGGAATTGATCCCTGAGTTGCAGGGTAAGGGACTGGTCTACCGTAGCCCTATCGTGCAACTGCGGCAAATGTTCGACCTGTACGCGAATCTGCGCCCCTGCAAAGCCTATAAGGGCAATCCTCTCAACTACCGCGACGATATTGACATTGTGGTATTCCGTGAGAATACGGAAGACTTGTATGCCGGCGTCGAGTTCCATCCGCTGCCGGAGGAGGTGCGGTCGGCATTGGAGAAGTACAGTCCACGCATGGCGGCTTTCCGCGGGGTGGATTCGGCGGACATCGCGCTTTCGGCGCGCATTCTCACCCGGCGCGGCTGTCAGCGCATCGTGCGCCGCGCCTTCGAGTACGCCAAACAGTTCGGCTATCCCACGGTGACGCTGGTGGAGAAGCCCAACGTCATCCGCGAGACTTCCGGGCTGATGGTGCGCGAGGCGCGCCGGGTCGCCGCCGATTATCCCGGCATCGCGTTGTGGGAGACCAACATCGACGCGCAGGCCATGTGGCTGGTCAAGAATCCGCAGAATTACGGAGTGATGGTCTCCAGCAACATGTTCGGCGATATCATCTCCGACCTGGCGGCGCAACTGGTAGGAGGATTAGGCTTCGCGTCCAGCGGCAACATGGGCGACGGGTTCGCCGTCTTCGAGCCGACGCACGGTTCCGCGCCCAAATACGCCGGACAGTACAAGGTCAATCCTATGGCGATGCTGCTCTCGATCAAGCTGATGCTCGACTGGCTCGGCGAGGCCGATAAAGCGGCGGCCCTTGAACAGGCCGTCGCTTCCGTCATCGCAGAGGGCAAAGTCCGCACCTACGATATGGGCGGCAGCGCCAGTACGTTGGATGTGGCGGCAGCGGTGGCGGCAAGACTGTAAAGGGGACTTCCTCAGATGCGGCCCTAGAAAAATGGGCGGCATCTGATGGAACGATGATGATGTTACACACGACACACCAGGCGCGGAAACTCCCGGAGGCGAAAACAGGAGGTCAAACCTGGTTGGCAATTGGGGGATGGGCCGCAAGCGCTTTATTGCTGCTGGCAGCGTTCAGCGTCGTAGAATTAAGCCATCTTCAAGGCCATATCACCATTGGCAACCTGGACTACTTCGGCATGGTCGGGCGTGCCAAGAACCTCCCTGCTTCTTTGTCGGCCTGGGTGGACGGGCTTTATCCGGTCGGCATCCCCCTGCTGGCAA
The DNA here is from genome assembly GCA_035415725.1 of Anaerolineae bacterium. Classification (GTDB taxonomy): domain Bacteria; phylum Chloroflexota; class Anaerolineae; order B4-G1; family SLSP01; genus DSWT01. The sequence continues at coordinate 3,072 of DAOOGN010000001.1, forward strand.
GATGGGGATTGGCGTTGGGCGTCGACGTGGCCCATTTTGGGCGGATCGTGTCCATCTTCGGCGGCCTTTTGTGTGGACTGGGGACGGCGGCGCTGGCTCTGCACATCACCCATAGTCGGCTGTTCGCCCTGATCGCGCTGGCCGCGGTGCTTTCAACGGGGACGTTGCTGTTTTACGCCGGCTACGAGGGGACGGATATGCTGGCGGCCGGCTTGCAGGTGCTGGCGTTGGGTGTGCTGTCGCGCGATGTTCGGGATCGCCACGGGGCGTTTTTGGCAGGGGCCGTCACCGGCCTGGGATACTTGATCCGCTATACGGCCTTGCTCTCTTTCCTGATCTGTACGCTTTACTACGTCGCGCTCGCCATCGGCCATAAAGAAAAGCGTCGTCTGGGGTGCGTTCTGTTTTACGGGCTGGGTTTCGTCATCGGCGCGGCGCCACAGATGGTCCCCAGCCTTATGGTCACCGGTAAGCCGTTTTATATGACTCAGGTTTATCATATCTGGATCAAGTTGCATGGCGGCGATGATTTTATCGCCACGTGGGGCAGCGATCCCACCATCGGCTTGATCAAGTTGATCGCGCTTGATCCCTGGCTCTTTGTCCGCAATGGGTGGGGAGAATTCACACAGTTTTGGCTCCGCCAGGATCCCACCCTGCTCGACCAGCCCTTGCTGCAATTCTCGCGCGCCGGGTTGTTGCTGTTTGTCTGTGATCGCCGGGCGCCTTGGGAACAGCGCTTGCTATTGGCCGGATATGCTGTTGGGATCACCACTGCCTTGAGCATATTCACCCTCAACACACGATTTTTGATCATTTTGCTCCCCCTTTTCATCATCAGTGCGTTGTATATTGTCTGGCGGGTGATTCCCTGTGTACACATCAAGGGCGTCACCGTTCCGCTCAATACGCTGGCGCTGGTGGGACTGCTTGTCGTGGCGATGCCGTCATTCAGCGCTTATGCGCACACCCGCGAAGGGGGGCCACACGCCAATGTCATCCAGACCAGCAACCGGATGATGGCTGCCGGTGCAAGCGGGGCGCAAGAGATCGCCAGCACCAATCTCTATCATCAGGATGTCTCCTCGCCAACGCGTGACGCCTATCAAAAGCTGTTTGCGATGCCGGCTGCCGCGTCGTTGTCAGAGTGGCGGGTGCAGGCCTTGGCGGCCGGCGTCCGTTTCATCATCTACGATAACGACAATGGTGTTCACTATTATCCGCAGTATGAAACGCTCTTAAACCCTTATGAACGGGTGCCGGGATATACTCCGCTATGGATTCCTGAAGACCAGGGCTTTGTCGCCTATAGAATCGAGCCTGAATCTCCCCGCCCGGCCAATCCGCTTGACGCGCAGTTCAACAATGGCATCGAATTGCTTGGCTATGATCTCGCCACGCATGTGAACCAGCCTGCCGGATCCGGAAGCGCCATCGGGCTGTATCTCTATTGGCGGGCCACGCAGCCGGTGTCCGAGACGCTCAAAGTTTTCGTGCATGGGATCGATGCCCAGGGACAACTTGTGGCGCAAGATGACAGCATCCCTGTGCTGTGGACGTATCCTGTAGCGGCCTGGCAGCGCGACGAAACCGTGATCGACTATCACCATATTGCGGTTAGGCCAGAGGTTCCTCTTCACAATCTCACCCTTCAGGTGGGTCTCTATGCTGCGGACAGTGGAGAGCGCGTCACTGTTGTTCCTGCCGGCGACAAAATCATTCTGACAACCGTGAACATGGAGCCCGCTCATTAAGCGTGCGCTGTGAAAAGTGCGGTTCCGGGGAGTGAACAGTGACACCGCGAGTGAAGTCATGGGTGATAGGGATCGGGGTGTTGCTAACGCTTCTCTATCTGCTGGCGTTCGCTTTGAATGTGACACCCTATCTGCGCGGGCCAGCAGCATGGCGGTGGGCGTATGCTATCCCCGGCCATCCGTGGCGGCATCTTCTCCCTCTCGCCGTCGTCGCCGCCTATGTCGCCCTGGCCTTATGGGGGTCGCACAAACTTCGCCGCTCCTCGTCTCCCCCCTCCCAATCCCTCCATCTTCCATCTTCAGTCCCCCAATCTTCAACCCCCCCATCTCCAATCACCCCATCTCCGATCACCCCATCTCCCATTCTCTTTCTCCTCTTCATTGCTCTGGCGGTCCCTGTTATCCAGGCGGCGCTGCTTTTCCCGGAATCGCCCGACATCCTGCGCCCGTTGTTCTACCGCACCATCTCGGCGGGCGCGAGCGGCGTTTTCTCCGTCGGCAGTACCATCACCGATCCCGCCGATTTCCTGCGCCGCTACCCGGAGCTGATGCCGACATTTCCCGTTCATCCCCAGCGCTATCCCCCGGGACTGCCCCTGCTCTTTTACGGGATGCGACGGCTTTTTGAGGCCATGCCGTCGGTGAGTAAGCCCTTGGGAATGGCGCTGCGACTGTACCAGTGTCACGATTTCGCGTTGATGCGTCTCTCGAACGCCACGATTGCTACGGCCTGGTTGCAGATGGCGCTTCCGCTTCTCAGCGGTTTGATCGTCTTCCCGCTGTACGGCCTGGCGCGCCGTACCATCGGGGAACAAGCCGCGCTGTGGGCTGTGATGGCTTATCCCCTTGTGCCTTCCTGCGCACTCTGGTCGGCCCGCTGGGATCAGTTCTATCCTCTGCTGACCTGCGCCGCCGGCTATTGTTTCTGGCGCGGACTGACGGATCACGCCTCACGACTTCGGCGCGTCTGGCTCTTCTTGGGCGGTTTGCTTCTCTCGTGCGCTACTTTCCTCAGTTTCGGCCCGCTGGCGATGCTTGCTCCTCTGGGGCTGAGCGCCGTGTTGTGGCTCCTGCCCTATCCTGAACGCCGTCGTTGGTGGCACTTAGCCGGCGATGCGCTGGTTTTCTTCACCGGCCTGGTCGCACCCTGGCTCATCTATCAGATCATTTTCGGCAACGGCTTCCTGGACATCTGGCGCGTCTCAATGGCCTATCACCTGGGTCTGGGACGAGATTATGGGACGTGGCTGTTTTTTCATCTCTACGATTTCTTCGCCTTCCTCGGCGCGCCGCTGGCGATGGGGTTTGTGTTCGGCATCGGTTATGCCGGGCGCGATGTGTGGCGCAGACAGGACGCCGGCGCGTTGCCGCTGGGTTGTGCCCTTGGATTGCTGCTGCTTGACCTCTCCGGGACGGCGCAGGGCGAAGTAGCACGTGTGTGGCTCTTCCTCACGCCGTTTGCCATTCTCACCGCCGTCTATGGGCTTTCACGGCTGACGTCCCAACGTCGGCACGGGGCGCTGCTGTTGGCGCTGCTGGCACTGCACCTGCTCGTGTTCAATGCCTTCCTGCGCGTCGTCACCACCGGTGTGACCGACCCACCGGCGCGCACAGCCGTCTTCAGTCTTCAGGCTTCTCCGCAACCGCTTGCCGTCGAATTTGGGGATGAGGTGGCGCTTGTAGGTTATGAAGTGGAGCCTGACTTTATCGAACCGGGAACCACGCTACAGTTGACGCTCTACTGGCAGGCCCATAAACAGATGCCCCGCCCTTACACGGTCTTTACCCACCTGCTTGGGCCGGATGGCAAATCTGTTACCCAACAGGACAATATGCCCCAACAGGGCCGCGCGCCGACGACGTGCTGGATTCCAGGAGAGATCATCGTCGACGACTATACCCTCGTCGTTCCGCCAGAGGCCGCGCCTGGAACCTACACGTTGACCACGGGCCTTTACATCTGGGAAACTGGCGACCGGCTTCCGGCGCGCGGCGTGGGCGCCACGCAGGATAATGAGGTGGAGTTGGTCAAATTTTCTGTAGCTGGAGCGCCTTGATGGAAAATCACGTGAAGAACCAACGCCGGATCAGGCGCGCTATCTGGGGCAGCGTATGGCTGACGCTCATCGCGCTCTACCTGAGCGCGCCATGGCGTCATCTGAATGATTACGCCTGGGATTACGACGAAGGCCCAACCCTGCAAGCAGCGGCTTTGGCGTTCCAGGGGTATCCTCTATATGCTGAAGTCGTGTTGAACAAATTGCCGTTCCTGGCCTGGTTTTTGGAAGCCAGCTTCGCGTTGGGCGGAATGACGCTGACTACCGCGCGCCTTGCTATGTTGCTGCTGACGCTGGTGGGGTTCATCAGCCCGGGGGTACTGGCAGAACTATGGTGGGGGGAAGGGGCGGGAGCGGCAGCCATGGCCCTTTATTTGTTGATCCCTGAATCCACGGTGCGGGCGATGGCCGTGATGAGCGACTTGCCTGCCATGTCCGCCGCGCTCGTAGCATTGACGTTTGCCACGTTGTTCCGGCGGCGGCGCCGCTTTCACTGGTTGATTGCCAGCGCTGTCGCCTATAGCATCGCTGTGGGACTGCATCCATTGCTTTTGTTCATCGGCGCACCGTTGATCTGGATTCTCGGCGCGCCCGAAGCGCATGGATCATTGGATTTTCAGCGGCTGATGCGCGTATTAGCAGTTTTCGGCATCACCGGCTGTGTCATTTTTGCCGGAACGCTGCTCCTCGTCGACAAGGCCGAATTTTTCCGTTGGGTGTACGCCTACAACACTGTCTCGGCAGAGACTGAGGGCGCCTATTTCCCGGCCGGGGCATACATCCGCGACTATGTGCATCTCCATTGGGCTTTCGTTGCCGTCGCGTTAAGCGGCATCCTGCTGCTACGTCGGCGTTTTTGGATCAGCACCTCGCTGATATGGGCCTTTATGACGTTGACTTCGCTCTATCTGTACCGACCTTTGTGGGAACACTACCTGATCTTTTTGCTCTATCCCTGCGTTGTGATTGCCGGCGGCGCTGTAGCTGCCGGTCTGCGACGGCGACTTCCGTGGTCACAGCGGACGTTGGCTGTCGTGTCCCTTTGTCTGACGCTTGTACCTGGATTTCAAAAGTTGACCGTCCCCGTCGCGTGGCCGACCTGGCCTCTCGGCCACGAAGAGGCTTACGCCTATCTGACCCAGGAAGGGGCCGACGGGGAGTTTATCGTCAGCGACGACCCGTTTCTCGCCTTTGTGCATGGATATTCAGTGCCTCCTGCCTTGGCCGATACCTCGTTCAAGCGCATCCGCAATGGATATCTCAACAGCGGAGATATAGTTCAGGCTATGCGCGAATACAAAGCCCATTATCTCGTGCTGGACATGGCAGGAGGACGGTTACAGAGATTCCCCGACCTGATGTCTGGAATTGAAGCCATCAGCGACCTGCCGCAGTGTTTTGCAACCCTGTGCATCTACCGCGCACGCCCGCTTCAACCGGCTGATGCCGTTCTTGGCGACATCGTCCGGCTCGTTGGATATACGATCAGCCCCGCTACGAGGCTACGCCGTGGCGATACACTCACGGTGACGCTTTATTGGGAAAGCCTGGCCTCCCCAGGTGAAGACCTGTCGGTTTTCGTCCATGTGTTAGCCGCAGACGGAACCATGATGACGCAACATGATGGGCCACCCCTGTCTGGCCTTGCTCCCACTTTGACGTGGCGGGAGGGGATGGTGGTTCCCGATCCACACCCTATCGTTATGACGGCGGACATTCCGGCGGGCCCCTATACGGTCGTTGTTGGCATGTATCGCTGGCCCTCGTTAGAACGTTTGCCGGCGCGGAACACTGCTGGCGAGCGGTGGCGCGATGATAGAATTACACTGACCGACGTATCCGTCGCCGGGCCGTAAATTGAGTGGACGAGCTATTACCGGTCTCCAACCGAGACACCGCAGGTAAATTTAGCGGGCCTCCTCTGCCGGCGTGGTAGGTTCGGGGATTTGCTCCGGCGGCACCAGCGCTTCGATGATGATGTCCTTGAAAGGCTGTGCTTGCCGGGCCTGTACCGCGCATTGTTTGATGAGTTCCAGAATCGCCTGCAAGGTGACGACGGCCTCCACCCGCGTTGGCCGCTGGCTCAAGAGGGTACGGTAGGTCACGGCTTCAACGCCGGAGGACGATTCTGCCTGGTAGATGAGACGCTGGCGGATGAGGCATATCTGTTGCACAATGGAGATGCGTGGCCGCTGGATGGCATCCTGGGGCGGCGGGCCTTCAGCCGGGAACAATACGGCCTGCGCTGCTGTCCGCAAATCCTCCAACGTCACCCCGGATAAGTCGATGGTGAAATGCTGCGGGCGCGGCGGTGCGCCGATGTGGACATAGGCGCGCAATCCGGCCTCGTCGCGTTCTCGCAGCCATTGCGCGGCTTCCTTATACTGCCGGTAAGCGCGCAGTTGACGTACCAACTCGTCGCCAACATCCTCTTCGTCCCGGGCCAGTCGGGCCGACTCCGGTGGTTGGGGAAGCAGGACCCGCGACTTGATCCATAACAGGCGCGCGGCGACGGCCAAAAAGTCCGCCACGACCTCGATTTGCATCTTCGCCCGCAGCTCATTCACCCGGGACAGAAACTCGTCGGTCACTTTTGCCAGCGCAATCTTCGTGATGTCCAGCTCATTCTTCTCGATCAAATGGAGCAAAAGTTCCAACGGTCCCTCAAAGATGGGCGTGCTGATTTCGTAACTCATCGGTGTCTGTGCTTTCTCTCCTCAAGATAGCCGGGTTCTTCAGGATTTCGCGGGGGCGAAATAGAAAACCCGCCCCGGATTTACACGCCAGGTACAAAAAATCAGTGTCATCCGTGGCAAAAACCAAAGCCGTTTTTTCATCACCTTGCGAAGTCCCAGAGAACCGATAGCTGAAGGATAATCGAAATGCAGGAATGTACAAGTAGCTGAACCCGCCCGAACTTGATGCCGGGATGGGGGTGTGGACTGTCTATGCGCTGATTCTCACTGTGCCGGTTCGCTTCCTTGTCTATCTATGGTATCATTTGGGATAAATGTTTGGGATAACGGTGGAAAATCGCCGCTCGCTTGACTGGCGACAACGCGATTGTCTGACTGTTTTGAGGAAGATGTGGATACACTGACTCCGGTGTTGCTCCTGCTGGCGGAATTGTTTGTCGTCCTGGGGTTGCTGCTCTGGGCCGACCACTGGTTGCATCGTCACCTCCAGGGGGTGATGTACCTCCTCAGTAACGATGAGGAAATCGCCATCTGGCTGTATGCCATTCTCCTGTTGCCCGGCGTTTTCCTGCACGAATTGAGCCACGCCCTGGCGGCAGCTATCGTCGGCGTCAAGATCGGACACATTAGCATTTTGCCGCGACGGGTGGGAAAGCGCATCCAATTGGGCTTCGTTCCTGTACAGCAAACGGATTTCATCCGCGCGAGTTTTATCGGTGCGGCGCCGTTGTTCTGCGGCGGAGCAGCGGTTATCGCCGTGGGCCACCGGGTCTTCGGCACGCCAGAGGTCATCGCGGCGCTGGCGGCCCAGGATTGGCTTGCCGCCCTGCAAGGGCTTTCCGCCGCGCTGCACGCCGCCGATGTATGGATTTGGGCTTACCTGGTTTTCGCCATCGGCAACACGATGCTGCCGAGTCGTTCCGACATCCACGCCTGGCCTTTTCTGGGATTTGTGGCTGCGGTGCTCGCGTTTATCGTTTTGCTGTTCGGGGGGGGAGCATTGCTTCTGGACGGCCTTGGACAATTCCTCACCGTGGCCGTGCGCTGGATTATTTTGCTGGGAGGCAGTACGCTGCTTGTGGATATACCCTTCTTTGCCGTGATTTTCCTGGCGCAGAAGGTCTTGGAACACCTCAAGGGCGTGCGGCTGGAGTATCGGTAAGGGGGCAGGATGCAAGAGACAAAAAGTAGCCGCTGGAATAATTGGCCCGCCGCGGCCATTCTCATGATTTTTCTGGTTGTCGGAGTGCTGTATGCGCTCAACACACCTGCCTGGCAAGCGCCTGACGAACCCGCGCACTACAACTACATCCGCGCGTTGGCCGAGGGGCGCGGTTTGCCGGTGATGGAACCGGGCGATTATGACCAGGCGTACCTGTCGCGCCTGACCGCCGAGGGATTCCCCCCGGAGCTTTCGGTGGCGACGCTGGAATATGAAGATCACCAACCGCCGCTCTACTATCTGCTGGCGGCGCCGCTATACCGGCTCAGTGGTGGTTCCATCGTGGCGCTGCGGATATTCTCTCTGCTGTTGGGCGCCGTCGGCGTCGCCATGGTGATGGCTATCCTGCGTGAATTCTGGCCGGAGCGCCCCGGTCTGGCCTGGCTGGGCAGTGGCATCGTCGCCTTCATCCCCCAATTCGTGGCGCTGATGGCCGCGATCAACAACGACGCGCTCACCCTGGCACTGCTGTGGTTGTGGCTGTGGCTGGCGCTGCGTTACCTGCGCGGGCAGACGGCGCCGTGGCTTTTGGGGGGCATGCTTGGTCTGCTGCTGCTCACCAAATCAACGGGCTATGGCGCTATCGTGCTGGCGGTAGGGGTGATTGCCTTGCGCGCCCGCCGCACGGGCCAATCGTGGCGCCGGAGTGTGCGGGAAGGGCTTCTCATCCTCGGGCCGGCGCTGGTGCTGGGGGCGCTGTGGTGGACGCGCAACATTGCCGTCTACGGTTGGCCGGACGTGATGGGCCTGAGGCGTCACGACAGCGTCGTCGTCGGACAACCGCGCACGGCGGACTGGATCGCCCGTGACGGCCTGTTCGCGTTCCTGAGCGGCGCCTTCCGCACGACGTTCCGCTCGTTCTGGGGGCAGTTCGGGTGGATGGGCGTGGTGTTGGACGCGCGCATCTACCAGGGCCTGGCGATTTTCTCCGTCCTCTGTGTGTGGGGGGCAGTATGGTGGTTGAGAGGGGAACTGCGCACCGGCCTGGAAGTCCGGCAACGCGACGGCTTGCTTCTCCTCGGCGCTTCTGCCCTCATCACTTTGGGACTGTTCGCAGGATATAACCTCACGTTTGTGCAACACCAGGGCCGTTATCTCTTTCCGGCTTTGCCGCTTGTTGGACTGGTTGCCGCTGCCGGATTGGATCGTCTCATGGAACACAAGCTGGCCGTAGTGACGGCGCTCTTGCTGCTCCTCGGCATCGTCGTCCTGGGTGTCGCGGGGGTGATTGCCGGCGACCTGCCGTTCTGGCCGATGGCGTTGCTCGGCGTAGCAATGATTGCACTACCGGCCGCCGCTTTCGTCCCGCAGACCTGGCGCGGTCTCCTCGGCGCCGCGCTGCTCCTCGCGCTGGCAACCCTGGATGTCTGGTGCCTGTTCGGCTTCATCGTTCCCATCTTGACAGGGTGATTGATAGATAGGAGATTGAAGATTGTAGGATCATTCGCTGATTCTCAGGAGCTTGTATGCCCATCGAACCCGGATTGACGAACGAAATCATGCACATCGTTGCGGAAAGCGATACGGCTGCCGTCTATGGCAGTGGTCTGGCGCCGGTGTTGAGCACGCCGCACCTCATCGCGCTGATGGAGAACGCGGCCCAGACGGCGCTGACGCCTTACCTGGAGCCCGGACAAAGTACGGTGGGCACCCACATCGACATCCGCCACCTGGCCGCGACGCCGGTCGGGATGGCCGTCCGCGTCCGCGCTGAAGTGACCGAGGTAGCTCTGCCGCGCGTGAGCTTCCGCGTGGAAGCCTGGGATGATGTAGAAAAAATCGCCGCAGGGGAACACGAGCGTTTCGTCATCGACAATGCACGCTTTATGGCGCGGGTAGCGCGTAAGCGGGGAGTAGAGGGTTATGCCGTCGTCGGTATGTGACAGTGACGATTTCCCCACGCAAGTCTATGCCGAAACATTCGCGGCGATTTACGCCTACCTGGAGCAACGTCGGCGCACGGACCCTACCTTCACGCCGGAAGACATCAGGAACTTTCTGCAAGATGCTTACGTCCGCCAGGGTGACGCCTGGATGGGGCGTGGGGTGCTGGAAACCAAGAAACTGGACGCCGTCGTCGCTGCCTACGAGTGTTTCCTTGCCGAATGGGAGACTACAAGCGGTTTCAACACCGGCGGGGGCTAGCTCCTCAAGAAGGTTTCGCGCTTATGGCAACCTGGAAGCAGCGCGCCCAACAGCTCAGGGCCGAGACTTACGCGCTCTACCTGGCCTACCGCGATCCACGCACGCCATGGGGGGCGCGGATATGCGCTGCTGTGGTTGTGGGGTATGCCTTCAGCCCTATCGATCTGATCCCGGACTTCATCCCCCTGTTAGGGTATCTGGATGATGTGGTGCTCGTCCCGTGCGGCATCTGGTTGGCGCTCAAGATGATTCCACCGGCGGTGATGGCGGACAGTCGGGAGAGGGCGCAGACGATGATGGCAAATGGCAAACCTGTCAACCGCGCCGCTGCCGTCGTCATTGTGACGATCTGGCTGATATTGGCTGCCCTCGGCATCGCGCTGGGCATGCGTCTGTCCAAGTAAATCTGCTGATCCCCAGGGTGGCCGGACGTCCACCTCAATCTTCTGCCGCAATGTAAATCTCTTCGCTGTTCCAGATCGTCCCCGGGGCGGTGGCATCGGGTTTTAGCCCCCGCACTTGCGGGCGCGCCACGAACCAGAAAGGCCGCCAGCTCAGGAAGACGGTGGGGAGATCCGCGCTCAGCAGAGCGTCAGCTTGTTGCAGGGCCGCCTCTTGTTCCGCCATGTCGATAGCCGTCAGCGCGCGCCGACAGGCCGCGTCATACACGGCGGAGACGTAACCGCTGAAGTTTTCGCCGATCCATTGCGTCTCGGCGCGGGGAATTCGGTCGGAGAGCCATCCGCCGCACAACTCAGGCAGTTCGGCGCGCCAGCCGAACAGAGCCATCTGGTAGGTGCGCCCCAACAAGGGGCTGACGGCATCATTCGCATAGAGAAGTTGCGGTTCGGTCGGCTGGGGGAGAACGCCTACGCCACACGTCTCCAGATTAGCCGCCACATAGGCCGCCGCGACGAAGTACTGGGGAGCCAGATGCAGGGTCAAACTCAGCGGCGTCCCGTCTTTGAAACCGGCGACAGCGTGCGCCTCACGCAGACCGTCGCCGTTCTCGTCACGCCAGCCGGCCTCATCCAGCAACGACTGCCCCATTTCAGGATTGTAGACCGTTTGCCCCACCGCCATCGGATCGTAGGCAGGATGGCCCGGTGGAATGAAGCCGCTGGCGGGGACAAACGCTTGCCCCGCCGCCGCCCCACTCAGCGCCGTCCGGTCGATGCACTGCGCCAGCCCATGGCGCACCCGTGCGTCGGTTAGAGGTGACGGGGTCCCCCTTGCCGGCTGCAGGTTGAAATCGAGCCGCAGTACCACCGGGGCCACATCGGCCCAAATGATCGCCTGTCCTTGTCCGAGCAGATCGCTCCAGCTTTGCCAGTCTGTGTTCATGATCGGGTCAGGCAACAAAACATCACACTGGCCGGAGAGAAGCAATTGCCCCCATGCGTTGGCATCCAGCTTGGGGAAACGGAAGGTGATTTTCTCCAGGATGGGGGGTGTCCCGTTGTAATAGGGGTTAGGCTCGAGCCGCACCTCCCGTCCGGCCTCCCAGGCGACAATGTGGAATGGCCCGGTGGACGGCGGGGTGCGGTCCTCCAGAATTTGAGACAGGTTTTTGTTTTTCCAACGGTGCACCGGCTGCGGCGGGAAGAGAAAGCCGGGATAATCGGCGTTGAGATAGCCGGGGATGCTTTCCCAGCGCACCGTGTACGGATTGATAGCGTCAAAGCGCGCCGTGCGCTCGACCACATTCCGCCAGCGCCCCTGGGTTTCCGGCGATTGTGCCAGATAATACCCCAGGACGACGTCATCCGCCGTCAGCGGCTCGCCGTCAGACCAATACAGTTCTTTTTGCAGGGTGAAGGTCACCACAAGTTGCGACAGGAGGAGAACCTCCTCGCCGTCGTTGGTTAAAACGGCGCCGCTGGTATCGACGTAACGGGCGCCGTGGGAAACCGGGACGACGCGGGTGATCACATCACCGCTCTCAAGGGAGGGCACGCGCTCGACAAGCCGTGCTTCCCATCGATACCCTACCCGTTCCACCGGCTCTTCGTAGAAAAGCGCCAACAAATCATCGCCTGCCTGGGAGGGCACGAATGGACTGGCATAGGTGGGTTCCGTGGCGCATACAACCAGTTCCGGCGGGTGGGGGGTGGCAGGAGGCGCCGGGGTTGAGGTCCACGGCGGGATGATCGTCGATGTGTCTGGCGTTGTGCCAGGCGATAGGACGGGCGATAACGTTGACGGTGGTTCTGACGTACACGCCACGAGCAGGAGGGCCGTCAGAGCGGCGATCATGACGCGGCGGACGAGGGCGCTTGACTCACCGGGAAGTGGATTCATCATGGGGTTCGGTCCTGCGACTCAGATAGAACAGGAGCACTAAAGTCGCCCCGCCAAGCAAAAGCAGCGCGATCAACTTGTAAAGGCGCGAAGCCAGTACCAGTCCCAAAACACCGGCAATGGCGCAAAATGTCCAATAGGCCAGGACAATCGTGCGGGTCGAAAGCCCGGCGTCCTGCAAACGGAAATGGAGATGACGCCGGTCCCCGCGGAAGGGGCTGTCACCGTGTCGCCAGCGATCCAGAATCGTCCACGCTACATCGACGATCGGGATGCCCATCACCAATAAAACGGTAGCGACACGCCCGCCGGCTACCAATCCGAGGGCGCCGAGCAAGTAGCCGAGCATAAAAGCGCCGTTGCTCCCCATAAAGACCCGCGCCGGCGCGACATTGTAGACCAGAAAGCCAAGCGATGCGCCCAACAGCGCCAATGTCTGCGGAACGACGCTGTATTGCCCCGAACGAACCATGTGGATGCTCAACACCGCTGCCAAAATCGCGGCGACCCCGGCAGCCAGGCCGTCCAGTCCATCCAGCCAGTTCACGGTAACGATCATCCCGGTCATCCAAAAGAGGGTCACGGGAATGTACAACCAGGTGGGCAGAATAATCAGGCCATTGGTGAGTGGATTGTTGAAGCGTTCCAAAATAATCAATGTTCTGACGGCGACAAGGGCGGCAAGAAAGTAGCCGCCGTACTGCGCCCAGGGCGGCAGGTCATAACGGTCATCAACGAGACCCAGCACAAACGTCAACGCGCTGCCGATCACCAGACCCCATAAACGTCGAGACTCGTTGGGATCCGCCGAAGGAATCGAAGCCAGGCGGGATAACGCCAACGCGCCGAAGAAGCCTGCCGCAATCCCCATCCCCCCCAGTTTGGAGAGCGCCCCCTGATGATGTCGCCGCGCGTCCGGGAGGGCGACAATACCCCAGCGTCGTCCTAACCGGGCGCCCACGGGCGTGACGATCAGGGCGAGGACAAAACCCGCCAACGCAATCAACGCATACTGCATTCCCAGGCTCACGGCGCTTCCTTAACCTGTGCCGAACTGCCGATCACCCGCATCACCCAGGCCCGGCACGATATAACCGTGTTCGTTCAAACATTCATCGATCGAAGCGACGTAGATATCCACGTCAGGATGTTGCGTTGTCAACGCTGCGATGCCTTCCGGCGCGGCGATCAGTCCCATAAATTTGATGCGCCGCGCCCCCCATGCCTTCAGAATTTCCACCGTTTTCACCGCCGACCCCCCGGTCGCCAGCATAGGATCGAGAATCAGACACACGGAGACGGTGGGGTGGATCGGCAGCCGGTTGTAGTACGACACAGGGCGCAGGGTGTGCTCGTCGCGGAACAGGCCGATGTGCCAGACTTCCGCCGCCGGGATCATTTCCCAGATGCCTTCCACCATCCCCAGGCCGGAACGCAGAATGGGAATCAGACCGATGGGTTCTTTCAGTTTGTAGCCTACGGTTGTGGTCAGCGGCGTCTCCACGGTGGTGGGGGCGATTTCCAAATCTTTGGTGGCCTCGTAAGCCAATAGCAACGTGATTTCGCGGATTAGCTCGCGGAATTTCTTGGGGTCGGTGTTCTTGTTGCGCAGATGGGTCAGTTTATGCTTCACCAGCGGGTGGTCGGAAACGTATACCTTGGCCATGGCTCTCCTTCATTCATTGTCAACGGATTGTCAACGGATTGTCAACGGATTTAACGGATCGAGATACTTGCTGTGGCCGGTCTTCCGACCGCGCCGCTGTTGGAAAGTCCCACCGCTTGCCCTACCAGAGGGTATTGTACACAGGCGGGGGTGATTGTCAATGGGATGGCTATTGCATCCATTGCCGGATCAAGGCATCGAGTTCGCCATTGGTTTGCATCTCGTTGAGGATGCCGGTGATGGCCTCGACGAGTTTGGCGTCTTCCTGGCGCGCGGCGACCGTGTAAGGTTCATCGGTGACGGGAGGGGTCAGCGTATGCAGTCCCGGCGTCTGCTGCATCGAGAGCTGTGCGGTCACATTGTCCACGATAACCGCGTCCACCTTGCCGGCGAGCAGCACGGAGATGATGGTTTCCGCGCTGTCGCCCGTCAACACTATGGGGGGGATGGGCATCGTTTTCTCCCAACGCAACGCGACCATGTGCGCTTCGGTGCCAAAAACCAGCGCTACCCGGCGACCGGCAAGGTCATCTACAGCGGCGATGGGAGAATTATCCGGTACCAGCAACACTTCGCCGGCATTGAAATAGGTTGGGCTGAAGGCGAATGTCTGCATGCGGGTGGGATCGGGGTAGAGGGCGGAGATAATGACATCGGCGCGGCCGGCGGTGAGGGCATCATAGAGGGCGTCGTAGCCGGTGGTGATGAAGTGCGCCTCGACGCCTAACCGTGCCGCGATGGCGCGCGCCAGGTCTACGTCCAGTCCGACCGCCTTTCCCTCTCCATCCACAAACTCGAAGGGCGGGAACGAGGGGTCCAGGGCCACACGTAGGACGCCCGCCGATTGAATCCGCTGCACCGCGTCGGAGCGCTGCGCCGCACAGGCACTCAGCAGTAACAGCAACCATCCCAGGAGTATCCACTTCACGGCGCGGCTACGTTTCCCCGACAGCCGCCCGGACGACAGGCTTTCTCCTGCATAAGGCTGGCGCATCGAACCGGCGATAGGCTCACCTACCTCCGATTTCGGGAGTGTTGGGCGCAGTGGTGTCTTCGGATGCCGCATACGAATGCAGCACTTCTTCGATCTCCCGCGTCAACATATCACTCATCAACAGCATCTGGATCAACTCCGCCTCGATCTCAGGGTCATCGGCCGGGCGTGTCTTCCAGGCCGACTCCAGCGCAACGTTCATCTCATGGAGATGCATGAGGGCGTCTTGAATGACCGCCGTCGGCTTCGTCGCGCGATGACGCAACATCACCAGCGGCCCACTTCCAAATCCCTGGACTTCCAATTCGGCCCGCAGGAGCGAGCTGAACACCTCCAAATCCTCCAGACCACCGAGGATTTCGAAAGCATGATCAGAGGCGATGAGATAGACGAACATTTCCAGGTCCATCTGGCTCATCAACCCTTCGGTTGCCAGGGCGTTATAAAGGTCAGTCACCGGCACGAGGATGTGCTGTGACTGCATCAAGAGCTGCGCTGCACGCGCCGTGATCGGATCTCTCATAGTAGCTCCACTGTATTAGGATATTCTACGGCTTCGGTTTCCGTCTGTCCAAAAATTCCAGAATGCGCTGTTCGTAACCGTATCCTTTGGGGCGGTACCAGCCACCGGGGACGCCGTCAGGCAGATACCGTTGTTCGACCCAGCCCTGCGGATAATCGTGCGGATACTTGTACTCTGGCGTCCGCTCGCGTTCGTCTCTCAGGAGGGTGTTCTGGTCACGCAGATAGGCCGGCGGCGGCGCGTAACCGTGTTCTTCGAGATACTTGAGCGCCTCCCAGTACGCGCCGGCGCTGTTGGATTTGGGCGACGTCGCCAGGTAGAGCGTCGCTTCGGCCAGGTGATACTGACCTTCCGGCATTCCTACCCATTCGAACGCCTGGGCGCAGGCCATGACCACAGCTACCGCCGTGGGCGACGCCAGCCCCACGTCCTCCGCCGCCGCGATCAGCAGTCGACGGAAGATGAAGCGAGGGTCTTCACCCGCTGCAACCATCTTCGCCAGGTAATAGAGCGCTGCGTCGGGGTCGGAGCCGCGGATGGACTTGATGAAGGCGCTGATGGTGTTGTAATGCTCGTCGCCCGATTTGTCGTACTGCATCGCGCGGCGCTGGATAGACTCCTCGGCGACAGCCAGCGTGATACGTTGGACGCCGTCGGCGTCGGGCGGGGTCGATTCCACCGCCAGCTCCAGCGCGTTGAGCGCGGTGCGCACGTCACCGTCGGCGAGGTCGGCGAGGTGGTGCAACGCCGCTTCCTCAACGCTGAGGGTGCGCCGGCCGTAGCCACGTTCTTCATCCGCCAGCGCCTGCCGCAGCAAGCCTTCGATCTGCGATATCGTCAACGCTTCAAAGCGGAAGATGCGCGAGCGGCTGAGGAGAGGCGCGATGATGGAGAAGAAGGGGTTTTCGGTCGTGGCGCCGATGAGGGTGATGGTGCCGTCTTCGACGACGGGCAGCAGGCCATCCTGTTGCGCCTTGTTCCAGCGGTGGATTTCGTCGATGGCGAGGATCGTGCGGACGCCGTACATGCCCCGGCGTTCCTGGGCTTCTGTCACCAACTTGCGCAGGTCGGCAATGCCGGCCAGCACGGCGTTGAGCGTCTCGAAGTGCGCGGAGGTAGTGTTGGCGATCACGGCAGCCAGCGTTGTTTTGCCCACGCCCGGCGGCCCCCAGAAGATGATGGAGGAAAAGAGGTGGTCGCTTTCGATGGCGCGGCGCAACAAGCGCCCCGGCCCGATGATGTGCTCTTGCCCGACGAACTCGTCCAGCGTACGCGGACGCATCCGCGCGGCCAGCGGCGCTTCGCGGCGCAATTGTTCCTGGCGACTATATTCAAACAAGCCCATAAGGGCTAAGTATACCCAGAGTCGCCAGATTCGCAATCGGCAGAGGGATGGTGCCAATGATGGGACAGTCTTTACAAAGCAAAGAATCCCCTTCTCCCCCGCTTGCGGGGGAGAAGGGGATTTGGGGGGGATGAGAGGGCTATCGCCTATGACCGACGTGTCAACCTATGATGCACCATCCCCAAAGTCCCGTTCGCCACCTGGTAAGGATGGCTGAATAGTGACAACGAATCAATGAATGAAATCGGACCTCCATTCGTTTATTCGTTTCTGCGGCGGGTTGGCAAGGCCGCCTATATTTTTATCCGGGCTTCGAGCAGCTCCTCATCGTCTGAACTCGGCCCGGCCAACACCCGGTACACGCCTGGCTCCAGTTTCCATTGTTTTGCCGGCGCATCGTAATAGCGCAGTTCGTCGAGGGGGATGGCGATCTTGACCTCTGCCGTCGCTCCCGCGGGGATGGCGACTTTCTCGAAGCCTTTCAGCAGCTTCTTCTGCCGCTCCACGCGGGAGTTTTCCATCCCGACGTAAACCTGCACGATTTCCTCGCCATCCCGCGCGCCGGTATTGCTGACCTCCACGGTGACTTCCAGATTGTGTTCGTGGCGCGCGACGCGTACATCGCGGTAGGTATAGGTGGTGTAACTCAGTCCAAATCCAAAGGGATAAGCCGGTTTCAGTCCCCGGTGATCCAGCAAGGTGTAGCCGTGGTACAGGTCATAGGTAATCTCTGGATCCGTGCTGCTGAAATAGGGTAGATGCGCCGCGTTGGTGGGGATAGTGAAGGGCAGTTTGCCACTGGGATTGACGTCGCCGAACAGAAGACGCGCCAGGGCCGTACCGCCTTCCATACCGGCGTACCAGCTATAGAGAATCGCCGGCACCTTGGCCGCCCAATCCTCGATCATAATCATGCTGCCGCACACCAGACAGACCACGGTGTGCGGGTTGATGCCGGCGACCGCTTGAATGAGCGCCTGCTGCTCCGGTTTGAGCGACAGGCTCTGGCGATCACCGCCGGGAGCCAGGCCCGCCGGACTGGGGGCGGCGGCGGCACTTGATTGCATCATCATCTCTAGCTGCGCCGCTTCGGCGGACCGCCCCATATTCCGATACCCGGCAATGACGGGTTCGAGCATCTCTTGCATTCCGCCGGGCGAGACGAATTCACCCTCGTCGTTGAAATCGTTCCCGGCGATGATGATGACACCATCGACCTCTCCGGCCAGCTTCTGCGCTTCGGCGCTGTGGCTTTCGTCGCGGTGGAGGATTTCCACGCCCGAACCCAGATACTTTTTCAGCCCTTCCAGCGCGGTGATGACGTAAGGCGCATACACCCGACTGGAGCCATGGTCGCCTGTGTTTTCCTGAGCAGCCAGTTGGCCCAAAACCAGCACCCGCTTGACGCTTTTATCGAACGGTAGCACTGCCCCTTCATTCTTGATCAGCACCATCGATTTTTCGGCGGCTTCGCGGGCCAGGGCGATATGCTCCGCGCAGGCGACCACTGTGGCGGGGTAGGTTGTCGGATCGGGCGTATGCTCGAAGACCAGCAACGTGCGCAGCACCCGCAGAGCAGCCCGGTCGACGACGCTCTCCGCGACTTCGCCATCCTGCACGGCCTTCAGCAGGTTCTTTTGGTAGTGGATGGGCAGCGGCATCTCCACGTCCAGCCCGGCTTCGATGGCTTTTTTGCCGTTCCGTATCCCAAAAATGAAGTCCGAAATAGTGAAACCCTCGAAGCCCCAATCGTCGCGCAAAATCTCGGTCAGCAGCCAGTGGCTCTCGCAGGCCTGATCGCCCCGGAAGCGGTTGTAAGCACCCATCACCGAGGCCGCGCCCGCCTGGACGATCTTCTTGAAGTGCGCCAGGTAGACTTCGTGCATGGTGCGATCATCGGCCTGCACGTTGACGAAGAAACGGCTGTTTTCGATGTTGTTGCAGGCGTAGTGCTTGACGCAGGCCATCACGTTGTGTTCCTGGACGGCGCCCGCGAGGGCTTTTCCCATCTCGCCCACGAGGAAGGGATCCTCCCCATAAGTCTCCTGCGCCCGTCCCCAGGCCGGATGACGGAGCAGGTTGACGCAGACCCCACCGAAGAAGTTAGCTCCTTGCGCGCGCGCTTCTTTCCCGATGGCGTCGCCGATCCGTGCTTCGAGCGCCCGGTCGAAACTGGCGCCGCGCGCCATCGATACCGGAAAGCAGGTGGAGGTGCCCATCACGACGCCGCGCGGGCCGTCGGTGAACTTGATCGGCGAAACCCCCAGGCGCTCGACGCCATTGGTCGCAATCGGCGTGGGGTTGTAGGAGTTGTTGTACTTGATCTGGTTGTTCACCATATCCCAGTTGCCGTTGAGTAACCAGACCTTTTCCTTCAACGTCATTTGACCGAGGATTTCGTCGGCCTTGTGCGCGATTTCGGCGCGAGATAACGTACACTTGGTTTCTTTGTTGAACATGTTGACCTCCCAATAGTTTGATAGTCGTTAGTATGGTTGTCTCATGGTGAGACAGGTTTACGTATAGCGTAGTATAGCCCGATTGTGGACAGAGGGCAAATGTTATTTCGGGGCAAGTGTCCGGCCGGGCACATTTTGAACCATAGAGACATGGAGGACACAGAGAAAATTAAAAATTTCGTAACCGTTTAGTTCGGTGAGTCCTGTATGCCGGGAGAAGATTTCCCCTCCCCCTGCCCTCTCCCCAGCGAACGCCGGCGAGAGGGAGAAAAATAAGGTTTTTTGCGGGCGGGCGCACAGCAACCCTTCGAGCATGGCGTTATGCTCTGAGTGGGAAAGGAAGGCTGCATCTACGTGTTCTACGACGGCGGGGTGGGAGCGTGGAGCGCCTTCACCGACGAGTGGGACGAGGGCGAGCCGATTGACGATCCGGGCATCGTGCCGCCGCCGGGCTTCTACCAGCCTATTCGCGGCTTTGGGTTGGTCTGGCGCGAGCAGCTAAACGTCCGCGCGCGGCTAGGCTGGGCGACGGCGTCGGAGCAAGGTTACGATACCGCCGTACAGCGCACCTCGCACTGGAAGTACAACGACACCTACATCCGCGCCCTCGACGGCGGGACGTGGCGGTTGGGGCCGGAGGGCAGTGAGTGGGAGTATCTGCCCGCGCCGTGAGCAGAGAAGAATTTTTAGGTGGATCATTGGTTCGAAGATGCGGGGCAGGGCGGTATCTGGCGCGCCGGAGCTGTTGGCGGCGATGGCGACTTCGATGCCGCCTTGTGCTGCCTGGCCCTTTGCCGTCACCCTATAGCGGCCAATTCACAGACCGTCATAACCTCTCCGGTTGCGGCAAGGGAGCGTGAAAGGTGCGCATCGCTATTTGTTGGTGAATTAACTGATTATCCAGGCGGCACTCAGTCTGTAAGGGTTGTCCATGGGCGGCGCTGAGATGAATCAAGTCGCGGTGCCTGGACCACCAGGGTTTGGGATAGGGGGCCAATTCCAAAGTCAAGACGAAGATTTGCTCTTGAGAATTGAAGTGCGGTGCCATATCTAACGCTATCGTATGATCATAGGGCGTCACGACTTTCTCGACGATAAGCTGGGTTCCCTGATGAAGCGCCACGTGAATTGGCAGGGAAGTTGGAATGGCCAGGTCTACTTCGATATGATAAAGACAAGCGTAAGGAGAACGAAACGTTTGGGCGAGACGCTGGCCGCTGCTGAGTTCAATAGACTCTCCGTTCTGGTCGCCAGGATACACTCCCAATACCATCCAGCGTGAAGTGTCTGCATCCCAAAAGATTGGCCCCAGTTCATCGGCTACTGGCTGAAGATGGATGGGCAAGGTGGGTGTAAACTCGCCCTCAACTCGATTATGACCGAAGCAAAGCATATTTTCACATTCTTCCAAGCGTTCATCCTGAACCCGGTAATCTTCTGGTCGAATTTCGGCATTTGACTTGACGAGCGGAATGTGATTCGGCTGCGACAAAGTCAAACAGCGTTGAGGGATTCCCCGAAACCAGGTACGTGGAAAGACACGGTGAGCGATTTGTTGGTAAGTGTCCCACGTCATTTCACTTGGATGATGAGGATTAGTGCAACTATACGGACTAAAAATTGTCTTGTTGGGGGTCGTGAACAGACAAAAACCATCTGGTGTCAACAAGCGTTTCACTTCGCGCATGAATTGTTCAGCGGACGCTACATGCTCAATCACCTGCGAGGAAAACACAAAGTCAAATGAGGCGTCGGCAAAAGGTAAATGTAAAGCGTCCGCCTGCAGATAACATAAGCCAGAACTTGCATATCTATGTTGAGCATATTGTAAAGCTGCATGACTAAGGTCCACTGCAATGATATGCCGGGTCGCATAACTTGCCAGCCAAAACGAACCATAGCCAACCCCGCAACCCAAATCGAGTACACGTCGACCGTAGCTATAACGCAAGGCTTCCCGATAGGAGGCCATGTGACCCAGATGCATAGCAGCATTGTAGAACTGCACTAAGGGCAGATAGCGTTCACCTTCGTTAGTGATAATCGTTGTCAGTTTAGCGAGATCTGTCTTCCCTTCCATTTTACTCTATCTCCACGCATGATTGTGGTACCCGACTACATTTCACAATACCAGATGCTCGTAGAGCATTTCCAGGTTCAGGGTGGGGCAGACTGTTTCGTGGCAGAGGATGGTTTGCGTGGCGGCGGTGAGGCCGAGCCGGACGGTCTCTTCGGGGGACATATTTTCCAGCAAGCCATAGGCCACGGCGGCGGTGAGCGCGTCCCCGGCGCCGGTGGGATCGACAGCGTCCACGGGGAGCGCCGGCAGCCGCCCGCTTTCTTCGGCGGTAGCATAAAACAGCCCTTCGGCGCCGAGTGTGATCACCGCCAGCTCGACCCCCAACTGCACCAGACGCCGGGCGCCCGCCCCAATCGCTTCGGGGGTGTCGCAAGAGGCGCCTACGAGCGCTTCCGCTTCCTCTTTGTTGGGGGTGATGACCGCCATATCGGGCAGGTAGGGATGCAGACGGGGGGCCAAAGCCGCCGTGGTTGGATCGACGCACACGGGCACATCAAACTGGCGGGTCAGACGGAAGAGGGTTTCGAGTGTGCGAGCAGAAAGGTTCGCGTCGATGCACACCATGTCTGTCGTTTTGATCAATCCACGCAAGCGATGGATGTGCCCGGGGGTCAGCGCCCGCATGATGTCCATGTCTTCAAAGGCCAGCCAGAGTTGTTTGTCATAGTGGTGCAGGGCGACATAGGAACATGTTGGTTTTGCGGGGACGACAATGCTGGCATCGGTGTGGATACCCAGCGTCCCCAGCGACTGCAACAGCGCACTCCCGGACGGATCGTCGCCCACGGCGGTGACGAAATGTACGTCCGCTCCTAGCCGCGCCAGGTTCTCGGCGATGTTGCGCGCGACGCCGCCCCAGCCCCAGCGGATATTCGCCGGATTCGATTGGGCGGGTTCTACGGCCCGGTCACGCGGGTAGACTTTGACGTCCAGCCCGGCAGCGCCAATCACCAGGACACAATGCTCGGCTCCACTCATTCTTCTTCCTCCTTCCCGCCAATCAGCACCCGCGGCGTCTCGACGAGGGGCGCCGGCGCTGGTTCATAAGGATCGAAGAGAACCCGACCATCCATACTTCTCACGAACAAGGTATCTCGCTCCTGCTTCAGGGCTGCTTCAGCAGTGGGGAAATCAGCCGAAATCCTTTCGATCAGCAGAACATCGCCGGCTTGAGCCGGCGGTAGCGACTCGCCGACGGTAGGTATTTTCAACGCCCGATAATGCGCATCGGGTCGCAATTGGAAGAAGGACAAGGCTTCGATGTTGACAGGTGTATAATCGGGTGGCAGGTACTCAGGGAGCATCTCGTGCGGCGTCAGCACTTGAAAAGGCGTCACGAGCATGACGCCGGTTCTGACCAGCGTTTGATTGACCATTTCGTATACAGGCACAATCAGCGTCCATTCGCCCGGCGACACGCGCGACGGCAATTCCAACAGGTGCGTCATCCATTGGGTCATATCCTGGCAGGCGGCGACACGTTCGAGGTTATCTTCAAAGCTCCAGTAGCGTTCGCTTGCGGCCAGGATTTCCTGGGCGTCGGTGAAAGCCCGGATGACTTTCCCGTCGGCGCGCAGTACAAAATGAATCAAGCCGGCAAAATACAGCGCCACCGCGCGGTTGTAAGCGGCGACCTGGGTGACCTCGAGGCGCAGCCAGTTCAACGCCCGCTGCGTCTCGTCGAGGGCTTCTTCCCAGTGTTGCAGTCGGCGCAAAATCTCGGCTTTGTAAAGCACCACCAGGGCTGTTGTGGATTGATCCTGTTCCGCCCACGCTGCCTTAAAGAGGGTCTCGAGGGAGACTAACGCCTCTTCCCACTGGCCGGCAGCGTTGTAGCGGTGCACCTCGCCCTGAAGCCTGTCCTTGAATGGCGCGGGCACTTCTCGCAGCTCCAACAAAGAGAAGGGCGTTAATTCCTCAGGGACGTAGACCAGACGCATAACCGATCACGCTTTTGGCCGTGTAAGCCGCGCTGCCGAGGGTAATGCCGGACCGAAGGGGGTCTTCTTCTTCTGGATGGCGTTGACAATGTGGATCAGGCTTTCAGCCTGCTGGAACATCAACTGTTGCACCGCCGGATCACGATCGGCCATGGCCCGCAGCACCTCCATAAAACTCATGACGATGAGTTGAGAAGGCACTTTATAGTCATTCTGAGCCAGATCTTGAATTTGGGTGAGCATGCTGTTAATCACTTCGACTTGCGCCTCGACGCCGGCCGCAGCTAATAGATCGGCGCGTTTGGCTTCCTCATCGAGAGTATAGAGGTCGATATTGCGTTGCAGTTTAGCCTGCCAAAACTCCAACCACTGCCGCGAAATGGCCTCTTCGGCCGGCTGTACCGGCATCAACTGCACCGATTCGACGACAAGGCCGCGCTCTTTGGCCGTAGCCGCCATCTGTTCTTCGACGAACTTTTGCGTTTCCTTAAGCGCTGTGGGTTTGACGGGCGGCGGCGCCGCCGGCTCGACTGTGCCCCCCTCATGCATCGCCCAGTACCGCGGGTTGATAAAATCATCCAGCGTGTACTGTTCGAGTCTGTCGCGCACAAAACCATCCAATGCGCCGTTCACCAGGCCATAGCGCCAATCCTGGACCCGCCCGCTGCCCGCGCGGCTTTTGATGTACTTCGACGTGGTCAACTGAAGCACGGCCTCGGCGTTGAAAGGATAGGCTTGGGAGGGAAGCGTTTCCTCTTGGAGATAGGAAGCGGCGCTCGAAGACGTACTCCCCGGAGAATTGGCAACCCTGAAGCGAATCTCCACGTCGCAGTACGCCGGGATACCATCCAGCGTCATAAACTCGACGCGCAGACTACGCCGCTGTGGTCGCAAGTCCACGACATCCCACACGCGCTCGAAAGGTGCCAATTCGTAGAACCCCGGGCCGAGGACGCGGCAGAGTCGGCCCAGTTTGCTGGTCACGACGGCGCTATCGTGCGCGATGCTCAAGAATCCCGGCCCGCCGACTTTGTACATCACCGTCGGCCCATCGGGATCGGTTTGCCCCTCGTACACCCGCAAAAGAGGTTTCTTCGGCGGTCTTTGGGGCAAACCATACAACAGATGATCGATCAGATCTGCAGCTTCATCCCATGACAGATCAAAAAAATGCTGCGCGAACTGGACAAACAGTTGCTGTACCCCGGTTTTCGCCCCCTGCACACAGAGGAAAAAAGCGGCGCCCACGAGGAGCACACTGACCAGAATGCTTATTTTGATGCTGCTCCCCCCGGCATCCCGGGGCACAATTTCCGGGATATAGGCGATGAACAAGAGGGTGATGAAAGCTATGGAAAAAACCAACTCGACCAGGGAGATTAAATCGGCACGCTGATGTTTTGTGAGGTGCATCGTTTAGCCCTCCTTGGTCATTTGGGAAAGCTGAAGCAGAGTGGGCATAGCCGATTCAGGCAGCATCCCTTGGATGTGGGAATCTTGCGCCATGTGGATCAGATTTTCGAGCAGGTGATAGGCCACAAAATCAATGCTCATCTCGGGATCCGCCAGGGGTTGCACTTGCTTGAGCAGCTTGGCAAGTACATCGGTGCGTGCCTTACTGCGCACTTTTGTCAGAGCTTCCAGGCGTTTGACTTCGGTAGTGGTTTGCCATTCGAGCGTCTTATTGATCCACCGTGCCTTCCATGCCTCCACGCGCTGTTGGATCACCTCGGCGTTGACCGGCGTAACTTTGTTGCCTATGCCGCCGCCGAGGATTTCAAATCCTAAAGGTTCAAGAGTCTCCTTCACCACGGCGCGTACCCGTTTAGCTATCGCCAGGCGCGTCAGCGTGCTCTCATCGTCAAGACTGTAGATGTCTTCCAGGCTGTACTCGGGCACCACCTGTTTGAGTCGATTCAACGCCGTTTTGAGTGGAATATCGTCCCAGGGACGTGCCTGGTGCGCCTCTAAAGGCGTTTTGCCCGTAGGGTCCACTTCCTGTGACAAGACAAGCTCGAAAATAGTCCGTTTGTTGTGATAGGGCCATGGCTCCTGACGCGCCAGGCTTTGGAGATTGATCTTGCGCTGTCCGGGATAGATGCGGAACAGCGACGAAATCGGGAGATTGATTTCGATGCCATCGCGTGTCATGGCCGTGGTACGCATACTGCGGAACTGGTTGCGCAGATCGATCACCTGGTACGGTGATTCGGTTGCCTGGGTAAACGTGACGCCTGGGCCAACGATGCGCTTGAGACTCGAACTGGCCTTGAGAATGACGACGTTTTCCGGTTCGGTCATGATCCAGCCGGGGCCACTGCCGTAGAAAGTTTGCCCTTCGATCTGAGTTTTCACCGCGCCATCTTCCACAATCCAGGAGGGTTTGGGAAAGGTGGTGAAAAATCCTGTAAACAGTTGAAACTGCTCGGGCATGGAGGTGGTTTCCTCGTCGGCAGGAGCAGGGATCACCGCGGAGATGCCTGAAATGACCGTCATGACGGCCAGCGCCGCCGGGAATGTCACAAAGATAAAGAAGAGCACGAACTTCAAAACTGTCGGTAAAGTCGGGGGCGCGTTAAGCAATCCCACGCCCAGGTCGCGGACGGTGATCAACACCACCAAAAGACACACTCCCCACAGCGCCCGTGCTATGAGCGCGCTGAACTGCGTATTGGAGGAGGATGGAAAGGCGCCGGTAGCCCACAAATAGGTCAAGAAAATACTCAACGGAATGAAGAAGCTGGAACGGAGGATCGTCCAGAACGAGACGGGCAGCATGCCGATCCACAGTAATCCGGGTAAAAACCATAACAGCGGCCCCCACATGCGCAGCAACGCCCATAGCAGACGCATGAGCGGATGGACAAACTTACCCTCGAAGCGCGGAGGATGATTGCGGATATACGGGGCCAGGCCAAAAAGCCCCCCAATGTATAGGACCAGCACTATGAGTCGTAGCAGCAGCATGGGTTGAACCTCCTCACTTCACTTCTTTCGTTCACTTTAGCACAGAATTGGAAAAAGGAAAAGTGGAGTGCGGCTTCCCGCTTCTGGGTTCGTTTATAGGTAAATTGCCAATGCGCCCCACCGCCGGCGTTCCTGGAGCCGCGTGGGGTACAGCGGATGTGTTTCAATCTGCCACGCCCGGTTTTAGGGGTCAATCTGGTCAACTTGGCGCAACAACTTATTCCCTGTGCCAGGTTCGGCGCGGATTTCGGTGTGCCACATGCTGCTGAATGACGAGATAGGCGTATTCCTATACGCCCCCCTTCCCCAGGGGGGCGGGCGGCTGAATAGTTACGACCCAGATTGCTCCTGAGACGATGTCGCTGCAAGGCGGCCTACTTTTTGTTTCTCAGCGTCAGCGGTAAGAAGATGTCATAGGGATAGGCATCGATCAACACGGAGTCGGTCCACGGACCGTAGCTGCCAGATTTATCGATCATAGCCACACGCCAGTAATATTCCTTGGCCGTGTATGTCTTCAGCGGGGTGAAGATGGCGTTATCTGTCGTTTCCGAGTTAATCAAAGGCGAGAACTGTGGGTTTTGTGCAATCTCGATCCTATAGTGACATACACTCGTCGTCGTTATGGGCTCCCAGATGAAGGTGGGAAACCCTGCGCTTACTTCCATTCCGGGGAGCGGCGAAATGAGCGTGGGAGCCGGATACTGCTTGGTGAATGTATAAACGCCTGAGAAAGGTCCATCCTTCCCATTGGCGTCCACCACAGCCACGCGCCAGTAGTAATCACCGTCGGCATACGTCTTGGCCGGGGTCCATGTGATGGTATCCAAGACAAAGTTCTCGATAGGCGAAGAAAAGTTCGGGTTGTTGGCAACCTGCAAGCGGTATTTCGCCGCGGTCCAACCTACCGTTGTGGTGTCGCCCGGCAGCAGGGAAGCCTCCCATCGAAACGTCGGGCTGCTGTGGATGACGCCGCCTATGGGCGGTTCCACGAGCGAGGGCTGTGGCAAGGTGATGATGAGCGTACTGACCGGCGACCAGTCACTGGCGTAGGGTAAAACCAGCGAGTTCTCGGCGCGCACGCGCCAGTAGTACGTCCCCGCTTGATAAGCCTCAAGGGGCGTGTAACTCTCATGATTCACGTCTTTCCTCAACACGTTCTGTGAAAATTCCGGGTTGGTGGCGCTCTCAAACTGATAATTGGCCGCGCCCTCTACGGCATCCCAGATGAATTTTGGTGTTGAGTATGTCCCCGCGGTGCGCAGATTGCCCGGCGTCGGGCCGGATTTGGTGAACACCTGCGGTTCGCTCGGCGGCGCGTTATAGTAAACGTCGTTAAGCTTGTGCCGTATGCGATAGCGCCAGTAGAGCGTGTTATCTTCATAGATGTTCAAAGTGGTATACAGGTACAGAAAAATATCTGGGTAAAGCTCGCAGCCTTTCCATTTTGCCTGCATGGATTGTACAACGCTGGTAAACCCTGGATCGCGGGCTACCTCCAGCTCATATCCGCCGAGGAGATCCGTCTTCGGTGATTCGGCATAGAGATAAGGGGAGTAGAGAAGCGGGGGGCGTTCTTCCGGCAATTCTCCTATCGGCATTGCTAACGTGACCCGATCGCCAATTGTCTTGAACTCACGGAGGATGCTGGGAGAGACGCCGTTGTCAGGGACAGTATCCGCGGCTGTTGTGGCTTCATTAGCCGTTGCGCTGAATAGAACCGCCGATAAGGAGAAAGGCTTATCGCCTCTGTCCCCAATCGCCGTTTTGGGCAGGCGCAATTCGACGTATTGGATGGTGGAACTGTAGAAAATGGCACCCCCTATCTGTCCAATGTCGACCAGGTTTTTAATTTGAGGGTCCCACGAGAGCGTGTTCGTTATCCAGGTATACACGGGAATATAACCGGTATCGAGAGCGGTGCCGTTATACGTAACGTAGAGCGCATACTCGGGTTGATAGTAAGAAGATGTCGTGAGTGCGGGACGGTTGGCAGGCGCGAAAGAAGCACCTTGCCCTTCTGCCTGGTTGCCATCCAGGTACAGGCCGTATATCATCGATGTCCCCGTCGTGGGGTTGATGTGAAAGCCCACGAACCAGTTATCTTTGTCCTGCGCCACGTAGAGAGAGGTCAATTCGGCGGCTCCCAGACCCTCGTCTGGATCCATGGCCATCAGGCTGTCATACTGGGAGGGAAGGGACCCGAGTCCATACGTACCTATCCCTAACCAGCGGGTCTGCATCGCCACAATCAGCCGGCGTGTTGCACTCCACGTTCCCACTGTGTTACCGCTGCTATCCAGTCCCCGGACGCGCCAGAAATAAGTGCCGATAGGCAGACGCACCACCGGCGTGTGGTGGGTGTACGTGGTGCGAGTGAGGTAGGCGGTTGTAGAAAAAGCCGGGTCGTTGCTCAGTTCGATCTCGTAACGCAGTGCATCTTTTTGTGCTTGCCACTCGAAGGAAGGTAGCGTGGCGAAAACTTTTTCGCCGTGTTGTGGGGCCAGAAGTAGAGGCGCCGTTGTCGCTGCTGCGCGTGGTCGGCGCGTCACATCGATTTGTGTTAACGAGGGTTGATTGGTCAGACTGCCCGTTAATACAGTGCCGGCCGCGGCATACGGCGTCACCCGCCAATAATAATTTGTATTGGCCGTGGGGGTGAAAGGGTTGCCCTCGGTCGGCGTAGCACTCAGGTTCTGCGTGAGAACCGTCCATTCCGGTGAGCCAAAGTTCGGGTCGTCGTCGACTTCCAAGCCATAGTAGGTAGCTTCTTCCCGCGGCTCGACCCCGGGAACGAACGTCCGCGACCAGTAAAATGTCGGTGTATCGACGGTGTAGTCATACGAGATGGGAATATCCCGCGGCGGGGCGTAGTTCCCAGAAGCGACCGACGGAGGAGCGTAGAAATAGCGCGGCCAGATATTTTCGGGTATCGCCGGGGGCTCCACCGGTCGAAAACTCTTAACCTCGCTTGACACACCAACGTTACCGTCCTGATCATAGGGGGTGACCCGCCAATATATCGTCTTATCCCATTCATCTCCCTTCCAGTTGATTTGCTCGTGAAAGGTGTTAGCGGTGTCAGCCGTCCAAAGGGTGCTGGCAAAGCCTATATCATAGCTGACTTCCCAATGGTAGCGACGCGCTTCACGCACCGGCGTCCAGGTGAACAAGGGCGCGTTGGTCAATTCGTTGTTGAGGGGGGTCAATAGTACCGGTTGATGATACCACTTTTTTTGAAAGCTCCACGCTTCACTGTAAGGTCCTACCCAGTTATTGCCGTAGAGGGCGGCGACGCGCCAATAACGGGTTTCATCGTTGGGAAACGAGTCCTCGGGTGTATAGGTAGTTTGTTCCGTCGTGACGGTGGTGAGCCCGGAGACGAAAGTCGGGTCGGTGCTGTGTTGGAGTCTGTAAGCCACGGCGCCCTTCACCGCCGTCCAACGGAATGCCGGGGTGTAGGCCGGCTTGGAACCGTTTGCCGGTTCCAACAACTGCGGGATTTGGGCATACCCCACTGTGAATTGGCGGACCTCACTCAACAAACCGTTGCGCGATGCCGCGTCACGGGGCATGACGCACCAGTAGTAAGTCCCGTTTGCCAGGCGTGTGCTGAGATTGTACGATGTCGCCAGGGTTGTGTACTGGGAAGCCGGTGAAAGACAGTCAAAGTCATTGTCGATCCGGAGGACATAATCGGCAGCCCCGACGACCGGCGACCAGGAAAAGATCGGCGCTTCGAAGAATTCGATGGTCGCACCGTTGGCAGGCGCTGAAAGCAGCGGCGCATTGCCGGTGGTGCCCCAATCCTTCGTGAACTGTCTAACGAAGCTCCATTCCCCCACAGGCGTCGGCTTTTCCACCCGCACCCGCCAATAGATGGGGCCATCCAGCAAATTGCTATTCTGAATAGGAATATAGCGGATATTCGACGTGGTTACATTATAGAGGAGCGGCTCGTTAAACCCAATCTGATCGTCAATCTGAAGGCGATACTGGGTTGCACCCGTCACAGGTTCCCACACAAACAGGGGGACTGCAGTCGGCGGATAATTCAACACAGTAGTCGTGATTCCATCAGCCGGCTCGACCAGGACAGGCGCCGGCCAGACAGTCGGCGCTGAATAGAGTGCCGTCGGCATAGGGAACAGCACGATGCTGCACAGCACGATAGACGTCATGATCCGCCAGAGAGATGAAATGCCCCGCCGGCTATCAAAGGTGAAAAGGTTTTTCATTTTCATCGTTAGCCCTCCTGCTATACATAATGAAACGCTTGGACAAACTTTCACCCTCATTATAGAAGTTGAAAGCCCTTGTGTCAATTTCGCGCCTCGGGTAAGGCGCCGAAAGGCCCCGGCTAAAGCATCACCGCCAGCAGCAGGATGCCCGTTTCGACGCCCATGACATAGGCGAAGAGCCGCCATGAGCCAGGGGTGTTGAAGTGGCGCAGGTGATACTCCATGCCGCCGATGATGACGACGACGGCCAGCAATGAACCGGGTAGGATCACCGCCTGGCGCAACGCTACTGCACTGCGATAGAGCGGACCGTATAGCCCGCCCCCGCCCCAGAAAGCCGCATAGATCGTTGCCACCACATCGGCAGCACTGTTGAGCGCCAATAACGCCAGAACACTGCTCGCCACCCACAGAATAGCGGTCAGCCCTTTCAGAACGATAGGTTTATGGAAGAGATGGGTTATGGTCATCGTCAAAGAGTCCTCAGTCAGATAGCGCACAGTTCAAAGGGAGCCAATCCTCGGCGCCGGCAACGAGGCTGCCGGTGATTCCCAGATAAGCGGACGGGTCGCGGCGCTCGATCTGTGCCAGTACCTGGGCCATAGACAGGTCATTTTCTGTATCGCGCCAGACCAGGGCGGCGGGGAATGTCCCATCCGCCAGGGGAGGAACGATAGCGAAGTGCAGGTGAACCCAGGAGGAACGGTAGCTTCCCTGATAGCCGAGCAGCTCACCGGCCTTGACGGGGACGTCTGTACTGCCGGGCGGAAAGGCCGCGTTCACGTAGCTCGTCTGCCCATCCGCCGCGGCCATCCCTCCGTAGAAGGTCCACACTTGCCGACCGGGTTCCAGCGGATCGTCGTGCAGGATGGCGACGGCATCAGGCCAATCCGCGCGCCGCATCAACCGTCCATCGGCCACGGCATAGACAGGCACCGTATGGTCGTAACCGATGCCCATCAACAACAGTGTCTCGTTGTACCAGTACAGTCCCAACGCACCAGAAGTAGGGAGAGGCCAGGGCGCTCCGGGACAGACCCCGGCGACAGGGGCGGCAATCCCGGCCGTGCGGCGGGGACGGAAAAGGATTGTGTCAGCCTTGATATCAGTGGCGATGTAGTGCTCCTGGAGAACGGCAAGCATCTCCGGCGTCCAGCGCTCCTGGTAGACCGGATCATCACGAAAATGATGGATCAGGATCAGCGGGAACTTTTCCGCCCGCATGTCATTCAGGAGTGGGGTTTGGTCCCACAGTCCCGCGTTCGCCAGTTGCGTGACCTCGAAGGGTTGGATGTAGAGCGGCTCATGGTGCAAAGTGATCAGCCCCATATACTCGTCGGCCAGTAGCGGTCCGGCAGTTTCTGCCACCAACGCTTGCAACTCGTGCAAACTCGGCTGGGCGAGGGAGCGGTACTTGAAATCCTGGACGGGATGCAGCAACGTGAACCGCATCAGCATTCCTGCCTGTATCGCCAACAAGATTAAGACGATGCTGCGGACGAGCGGCGGAACCCACGCCGGAGCGGACGATTCGGCGTCACGATGCCAGACTTTGCCGCTCCACGCCACCACCGTCCCGCCGACCAGCGCCAGCGCGGCGCAGAGTTCCAGCAGATAGTTGACGTTCGATCCGATTTTGCCGCTAGTGATTGCTGAGACCAGTGCCCCCGCCAGGTATGGAACTACCATCGACCAACCGACGGCCCCGTTGAGTTTGCCCCGCGCATGGGGCGGGATCGCGATGACCAGCACGCCACAGAAAAACAGCAGCAGGGGAGCCAGCTCGAGCAGCTCGCGCGCGTAACGCTCCACGGTTTCGATGTTGAAGGGATTGACGTTGGCCGTAATGATGTTGAAGAAGAACCCTCCGTCGGTCGCCAGATTCAAGATGACGAAGAGAATCAGACCCACGCCCCCCACTATCCCGGCCAGGGTAAAGGCGGCGCGTCGGCCTTGTTGCGTCCACACCCAGACAAAGGCCGCCAGCGGCGCCGCCAACCCGTAGGATTGGCGGGTGTAGATGGCAGCAACGAGCAGCAGCGCGGTTTCCACCAACGCGCGATGGCCCTGAGGGCGGCGGGCAATCACATCGAGGGCGGCAGTGCTCAGCGCCAGCGCCAACAAGTCGATGCGGGCCAGCTTGGACCAGCCCACCACATAGGGGAAGGCAAGGAAGAGCAATGCCGTGAGACGCGCGGCGAACCGGTCGTGATTCTGCGCGTCAATCACACCTCCCAGGAAATAAGCCGTCGCCAGCGCGCTGACCACCGAGATCAGACGCCCTGCCCAGAAGTGTGGACCGCAGAGCCAGATAAAGGGCGTCATCACCAGAACGTAGAGCGGCGGGTAGTTGGTGACGGTATAGGGTGGCGTGTCGAGCGTAGCGCGGTAGAGCGTGTGCCCTTCGAGCAGACGCATCGCTTGATCCACCAGGGGAGCTTCGCCGTAATCCAGCGGGTAGGGGTAAAGAAGCGCCAGGATGGCGTGGATGCCATAGATGATCAGCACGACGGCCAAGACAACGGTAACGAGAGTGCGCGCGCCGACTTCCAGATAAGCGGTAGGAGTGCTGGTTTTTTTTGTCGATGCAATCACAGAGCGTTTCCTCAATAAGTCACACATCCTTAGGTTTTGATCCACACACCGGGCAGTCGGGATTACGGTCGACATTGACCATATCGAAGGCGCCTGACAGCCCTTCCCAGAGCAGAATCTTGTCGACGATCGGTCGATCCAGGTTCAGCAGTATTTTCACGGCTTCGAGTGCCTCCAGAGCGCCGATGACGCCCGCCGTCGCGCCCAGAACACCCAGTTCCGCCGGGGTGGGGTACGTTCCCGGTTCAGGGAGCTGCGGGAAGACGCAATGACGGCATGCGTGGCCGGGAAGGTAGGCGCCCATCTGCCCCTCGAAGCGCGCAACCGCGCCCCAGACCAACGGTACCGCCGCACGCACGCACAACTCGTTCATCAGCGCCTTGGTTTCCAGGTTGTCGCTGGCTTCAACGACGAGGTCATACTGTTGGACTAAAGCCAGGCCATTCTCGCGTAGCACACGCACTTCATAAGGAATGGCCTTGACCTCAGGATTCAACGCGCGCACCCGCTGCACGGCAGCGATAGCTTTACTGCGCCCGACGTCATCGGTGGTGTAGAGAATCTGGCGGTTGAGGTTGGAGAGCACGACCTGGTCATTGTCGGTGATGCCCAACACGCCGACGCCCGCCGCCGCCAGGTAGAGAAGAATGGGCGAACCCAATCCGCCTGCACCGACGACGAGCACGTGCGATTCACGCAACTTGGCCTGACCGGCAACTCCAATTTCTGGAATCACCACCTGACGGGTGTAACGATCGTCCACAAGACACCTCCTCGTATAAAATAGCCCCAGAGCCCCCCGAGTTCACAGAGAAAAACACAAAAGATTATAATACCGCCTTTCATACCGGCTGTAGTAACTGTAGTAACGCCTGTAGTAACGACTGTAGTCGTTCAGATCTCCTGAGATTATAATGCCACCTTTCATACCGGCTGTAGTAACGCCTGTAGTAACGCCTGTAGTAACGACTTTAGTCGTTCAGATCTCCTGAGATTATAATGCCACCTTTCATACCGGCAACCGCAGGATGAGTCGGTCATTCGCCCTCCATACAAAAAACAGGCGACCGAGATTTGCACCTCAGTCGCCTGCGGATTTCTTAATGAGGACTGACGCAATGACCATGTTTTTCCACCGCAGAGGTCGCCGAGTACGCAGAGAAATCACAAAATCTTTGCGCTCTCTGCGTACTCGGCGGTAAAATGCTATCTGTTTGCGTAAGTCCTGATATGCCGGCACACGCTATATCAGCAGATGAAGCCGTTTGAGCAGATAGCCCCCATCATCCGCGCAAAAAATCTGCAATGGCAACTGGCCGTCACGCTAAAACTCTTCCGCCGACTGGCTCCTGCCGGAGAAATCCTCCTCTGACGCCGATGGTACAGGTCCCGCTGCCGGCGCTTGGGGTGAGGGCATCGCCCCGGGCATGATGGAACCGCCAGCGTGCGGCGGTTGCGGCGCGCGCGGCGTGGCAGAAGATTGACCCCGCGTCGCGTAAGGCCGTGTGCCGAAGCGCGTCAGAACGACGGCGCCGGCAGCCAACGGCATCAAGACGAATAACAGAATGCTATAAATGGGCCAGGAAACCCGCGCCAGCGCCAGCACCAGACTCATGAGCGCCGTCCCCAGCACCGCCGAACTTACCGCTTGCGGTTGAGGCTGGTTAAAGACGCCGCTGAGGACACGCTTGCCCAGGATCAGTCCCAGCGCGACCCATCCTAACAGCACCCCTACGCCGATGACCAGCCAGCCCAGGAACGCTATGGGACTCAGACAAATCGTGATCGTCAGCAACGTCAACACGATGATCGCTGCGATCAAGAGAAGCAGTCCCGTCCCAAAAGACGTTAACGCGGCTTCCTCAACGGCCCGCCCCGCCCGCTCCGTCTGCTGTGGCCACACGCTGACGATGACCAGCGCCAGGAGGCTCAACGCCACCACACTCGCCACGCCCTTCACTATACCCCACAGAACCTGAAACCACCCGGGGCGGGTGTGAACCTGCACTTGCGGGTTCACAAAAGGTTTGGGCACCTTGATGGGGAAGTTCTGGTTAAAATCCTCTTTGGTGAGCGGGCTGACGTCGCCTTCCACGACCGCACCGTCGCGTTGATCAATCGCGCCCGTCGCCGAGACATCGCCACTCACATAGGCCGTCTCCTCCAGCGTCACCGCGCCCGTGACAAAAACGTCGCCATCGATATTCCCGGCAATAGTGGCGGCGCCAAACACCACCAGCGTCCCGTCAAGATGAGCGCCTTCCTGCACATTCGTTGCCCCGAAGACGGTAAGGTCGCCGTTGAAAGAGGAGCCATCCTTGAGGGTGACCGGCCCGCCGAAGACTGTCAGGTCGCCGGAGACGGAGCTGCCGGCGGCCAACGTGTAGGGGCCAAAGTGGACGCCCCCATCGCCCTGTCCGCCCGGCGCGGCCTGAACCGGCCATGCGACGGCAGCCAGGAACATTGCCAAAATCACAGTGAAAATCAATCGCTTTGTCATCCATTATCTCCTTTTTCTCATTGTATTTTCTCGATATCCGACATCTCATGAGCCTTATGTCCCACGAGACGGATAAACCTGTTTTGGCTCTCTGGGATTGGGCGTGGTGATTAAAAACGGTTTTAGTTTTTGTCACGAATGAGACGAATTTTCACTAATTTTTTACATTTTTCGTGTGAGTTCGTGGAATTCGTGGCTAGTCCTTCTATTTCGACCCTGCAAAATCCTGAAGAACCTCTGTTTTTACATCGCCGCCGCGGCGCGAGCACGTTTCTTCTGCGAGACCCACGCTACCAGTACGGTTGCCAGGACACTGTTCGGCGTCAGGAACAGGAATAGCGCCGTGGCTATCCCCAGGATCATCGGCAGCAATGTTTTGACCGTGATCGCCAATCCAACCAAAGTCCGCATGAAAGCAGCAAAAAGGATCTGCCACCTGGAAATCACCACCGAGGCGGCCCTGACGAGTGTATCCAGCGTCGTGTCAAAATAGATGAATCCTATCCAGGCTACCGCTGCGACTATGAGAAACCCCACTACAAAACGCAACATACGCAGCAGTTTTTGCCGGTGGGCAATCTGCATGACGGTGCGCGCGGTAAAATCTGCGGGAAGCAGGGGTGGTGGGGCAGCCGTTCGCAGGATCATATCGACTTGCGTCATAGCCGCCCACTCCTGTCGACAGGACGGACATTGCGCCAGATGGGCTTGCCAATCCTCTGCCTCCTCGCCGGAAAGCTCTCCTTCAAGCGCGCGCATCCACCATGCCTCGCCGTGCATATCGGTCATTGGATCACGCGACATAGACTTCCTCCTCTACAATAAATTGTGCCATAGTCCGGCGGGCGCGGAAAAGACGGGATTTAATCGCCGATAAGCTCAATCCGGTCGCCTCGCCAATCTCCGTATACGATAACCCTTCCCAATAAAACAAAGTAATGATGGTTCGATCCAGTGGGGGAAGATCCTGCAGCAGTTCCTGAATGTGGACCTGCCGCTCTTGTTGTAGCATCTCCACTTCTGGATTAGGGCTATGCCCGGCCTGCCATTCCCAGGCGCCGTCATCCCCCATACCATCCAGCGACACCGTCGGTTTGCGACGCCGTATACGATCAATACATTCGTTTGAGGCGATACGCAACAGCCAGGGCTTGAAAGGTCGCTCCGGGTCATAGGTATGCAAGTGCATCACCGCCTTGACCAAAGCCTCTTGGGCGGCATCTTCGGCCTCGGTGTACTCACCCAGCATACGGTAGCACAAATTGAAGACCGCTTGCTGGTAACACGTGACCAGACGGTTGACAGCCTCTTCTTCTCCACGTTGGGCCGACAACAACCATTCTTCTTCCATAGCTTATGATTCCTAGTTCGTATACGCAGGAGTATAGCCGGGGTTGCAAAACGGGGCGACTTGGACCGTCGCCCCGTGGAGGGTATAACCGCACTTGCTGTGGCCGATTTTCGACCGTGCCGCGTTCGGGCGCCGTCAGGAGACCGCCCCGAGCCGCTGAGCGCTAGATGCGGACAGGTTGCTGCAGATCGGAGAGCAAGAGCGATTCCGACTCTTCTTCCTCGTCGCTAAGCAAAGTGCCTTTGGGCAGTTCTTTCTCGATGA
The DNA here is from genome assembly GCA_035415725.1 of Anaerolineae bacterium. Classification (GTDB taxonomy): domain Bacteria; phylum Chloroflexota; class Anaerolineae; order B4-G1; family SLSP01; genus DSWT01. The sequence goes on from DAOOGN010000001.1 coordinate 40,172, forward strand.
TAACTCCTTCATAGTCATCAATGGGGCCATCGGCCCCCTCGATGTCGCCGCGATAGCCGGTGCCGGCGGGGATGAGCTTGCCGATGATGACGTTTTCTTTCAGCCCGTAGAGCATATCCTCATCGGAGCGCACGGCGGCGTTCGAAAGCACTTTGATGGTGTGCTGGAACGACGCTGCTGATAGGAAGGAGTCGGTCGCCAGAGCGGCCTTGGTCAGCCCCAGGAGAACCTGCCGCGCCCGCGCCGGGGCCTTTCCTTGTGGCACCAGTTGTTGGTTTGTGTGTTCGAACTGCACGCGATCAACCAGATCGCCGGGCAGGTACTCGGTGTCGCCTGATTCCGTCACCAACACGCGGCTGAGCATCTTGCGGATGATGATCTCGAAGTGCTTGTCACTGATGTTTACGCCTTGAGAACGGTAGACCTGCTGTACCTCGCTGAGCAAGTGGACCTGCACCGCGTCGCGGCCTTGCACCTGTAAGATGCGATGGGGGTTGGGAACGCCCTCATACAACTGCGTGCCGGCTTCAATCTGTTGGCCTTCCGCCACGAGAAGCCGCGCTGTGAGCGGGACGTTGTACTCGCGCTCATCACGGATTTCGTAGACGAGGAGGAGGTCCCGACCGTCGCGCGTGATACGCCCGCGCGCCTTAGCGCGTAGTTCTTTCGTCGTTTCGGTCTGGCTGCGCGCCAGCAGGTCGTTTTGATTGACGGTGTCATCGTCTTCGACGAGGATCTCCCAATCCTCAGGGATGTCGTAACTTGCACGCTTGATCTGACTATCGACGATGGAGACCCTCACCGCTTCACCTTCGCGGCTGATATGCACAACGCCGGCGAGATCGGCGATTTCCGCCTCGCCCCGGGGCGCTTTGCGGGCTTCCAGCAATTCTTCGACGCGCGGTAGACCGCTGGTGATGTCACCGCCCGATGAAGCCGTCCCTCCTGTATGGAAGGTGCGCAGGGTCAGTTGTGTGCCGGGTTCGCCGATCGATTGCGCGGCAATAATCCCCACCGCCGTGCCGATCTTGACCAGACCGCCGCGACCCAAATCACGGCCATAGCACATAGCACAAATGCCGTGCTCCAGTTCGCACGTCATTGGCGAGCGCACGTAGACTTCCTCGATTTCCAGGCGGTCAATGAGTTCCGCTCGATCCTCATCGATCTCCTGCCCTTTGTCGACGATCACCTCGCCGGTCTGTGGGTGGAGCACCGGTGCCGCCGCCGTGCGACCTAACAAACGCACGGTGATCGGCTGCCCGCCGATATTGTCCTTCCGCCGAATCCAGATACCGGTCCGCGTACCACAGTCCACCGCATTGATGATGACGTCCTGGGCCGTATCCACCAGGCGGCGTGTCAAATAACCGGCGTCCGCCGTGCGCAGTGCGGTATCCGCCAGACCCTTGCGCGAGCCGTGGGTGGAGATGAAGTACTCCAACGCACTCAGCCCTTCGCGCAGATTCGAACGAATGGGCAGTGGGATAATGCGCCCTGAGGGATCGGCCATCAGACCGCGCATCCCCGAAAGTTGCGCAATAGGCCCGAATCCGCCCTTGGAAGCGCCGGAGCGCGCCATAACAGCAATTGGACCATCGGGGTCCAGGTGATTGGAAACGGCTTTAGAAACCTGGTCTCGCGCCTGGGACCAGATTTCGATGGTGCGATTGTACTGTTCTTCTTCAGTCAACAGGCCACGCCGGTATTGGCGCTCGATTTCGCTGACTTCGTGCGTCGCATCGGCGAGGATGTCTTCTTTTTCTTTGGGGATGGTGAGATCGTACACCGAAATCGTGACGCCGGAAACGGTGGCGTAACGGAAGCCCATCGTCTTGATGGCATCGGCAAAATCGACGGCGGCCGCGGCGCCCATCTTGCGGTAGCACACTGCAATCAAGTCTTGCAAGTCGCCCTTGTCCAGCGGTCTGTTGATGTAGCGCAGTGAATCCGGCACGATGCGGTTGAAAAGAGCGCGGCCCACCGTTGTCTCGATCATCTGGGGTGGGGCGGGGCGGTCGTCGTAGACCTGGGCAATTTTGATGCGAGCGTGGATGTCGATGGTGCCCAGAGCGTAGGCCATTTCGACTTCGTCCAGGTCGGTAAAAGCTTTCACCGGCTTGTTATCCGTCGACAGGTCCATCGTCATGTAGTAGATGCCCATGCACATATCCTTGGAGGGGCCGATGATGGGCTGTCCATCGGCCGGCTTGAGCAAGTTGCGCGATGCCAGCATCAGTTTACGGGCCTCCTCCACCGCTTTGCGCGAGAGGGGCACGTGCACGGCCATCTGGTCGCCATCGAAGTCGGCGTTGAAGGCGGAACAGACCAGGGGATGCAATTGAATGGCCTTGCCTTCGACCAGAATCGGCTCGAAGGCCTGGATACCCAGGCGGTGCAACGTCGGTGCGCGGTTGAGCATCACGGGGCGATCCTGGATCACTTCTTCGAGCACTTCCCATACTTCGGGACGTTGACGCTCGATCAGACGTTTGGCAGCCTTCACATTCGTGGCGTAATTGTACTCCACCAGTCGCTGGATGATGAAGGGGCGGTAGAGTTCCAGGGCCATGGTCTTAGGCAGACCACATTGATGAATCTGCAGGTCCGGGCCGACGACGATCACCGAACGCCCGGAGTAGTCGACGCGCTTGCCGAGCAGATTGCGGCGGAAGCGGCCTTTCTTGCCCTTGAGCATATCGCTCAGGGACTTGAGTTGCCGGCGGCCTCGGCGGCTCATGGCTTTGCCGCGCTGGCTGTTGTCGATAAGGCTATCCACGGCTTCCTGCAGCATGCGCTTTTCGTTGTTGATGATCACCTCAGGCGCCCCCAATTCCAGGAGACGCTTGAGACGATTGTTGCGGTTGATGACCCGCCGATAAAGGTCGTTAAGATCGGAGGTTGCAAAACGTCCGCCGTCCAGTTGTACCATAGGGCGCAGTTCCGGCGGGAGCACGGGCAATACCGTCAGGATCATCCATTCCGGCTTGTTATGGCTCTTGCGCAGGGCCTCGACAACCCGCAACTGCCGGGTCGCCTTCTTGCGCCGCTGCGCGGAACGTCCGAAGCGCACTTCGTGCCACAATTCTTCGGCCATCGTCTCCAGATCCAGGCCGGTGAGCAGTTCGTGGATGGCTTCCGCGCCCATTCCGGCCCGGAAGACCTGCCCCCACCGTTGGCGTAGCTCGCGATAGCGTTGTTCGTTGAAAAACTGGCGTTCGCTCAGGCTGAGCAACTCTTCACGCAAGGCATCGTAGTGGTTGCGAATGAGAGTGGTTTTCTCCTGAAGCTCTTCCCGAACGTGTTGAATGTCCCCCTGAATGTCCGGCCCCGGCGTCGTCGTTTCTACGGCGGCCGGCTTCATGGCTTCGGCTTCACGCTGGTGCAATTCCAACTCCAGCGTGTCGAGGGCGTCTTGGGCCACGGCGTTGAGCATAGCGTAGTGCTCGCGGCTGACGATTTCTTCGGCCTCAACGATCACCGTGTCGGTAGCCGTGAAGAGGATCGATTCCGTGGCCGGGCGTCCCATCATTCCGTCCAGGCGATCCCGAAGCCGTTTGGCCTCGCCGAGAATTTTCTCCGTTCGGATGTTCAGCTCTTCTTCGAATTGCGCCTTAATGTTTTCTTCATTTGCCACCAGTTGCTGGCGCTCCTGGGTCATTCGGTCTTCTAGTTCGCCGATGCGCGTCGTCGCGGCGTCGTCCATCGTCTCCATACGCAGACGTTCTTCCTCATCGATGCGCTTCAATGCGCGCTGACGCGCTTCTTCGTCCACATAGGTGACGATATATTGGGCGAAATAGAGCACGCGATCAAGATTACGCTTGCTGATATCCAGGAGAACGCTCAAATGACTGGGAATACGACGGGTGTACCAGATGTGGGCTACCGGCGCCGCCAGGGCAATGTGCCCTAGCCGTTCACGGCGTACAGAGCTGCGCGTCACTTCGACGCCGCATTTATCGCAGATGATTCCCCGGTAACGAATTCCTTTGTATTTACCACAATAACATTGATAGTCACGGGTAGGGCCAAAAATGGCTTCACAAAAAAGCCCGTCTTTCTCCGGGCGTAGCCGACGGTAGTTGATCGTTTCCGGCTTGGTAACTTCGCCATAGGACCAGGACATAATGTCTTCTGGTGAAGCCAGGCTAATCCGTAGAACTTTAAAAGTACGTGCTTCTGTTATATGCTCGTCACGATTCATACCATACCCCCTAAAACCCAGTCTTAGGCAACAAAAAACAAGCGTCTGAAACTGTTTGTCTCAACGCTTTTGACTTTGACTTGCCAGTCGCAACATAAGTGGAAACATTATAGCGGAGTTTAACGAAAAGTCAACCTGATCGGTAACTATTCAGCCACCTTTGCCAGGTGGCGAACGGGACTTTGGGGAGGGCACATAATAGGTGACCCCTTCGGCAGGTGCTGACCCTCTCATCCCCCAACCCCCTTCTCCCCCGCCAGCGGGGAAGAAGGGGGCGAAAAAGAGGGGGTGTGGCGGGCAGCTTCGCTGCCCGCCACACCCCCTACAAAAATCCCTCTTCCTGGGGGGCAGGGGGGATGGGCTGATAGAAACACGCCTATCTTGTCATACAGAAGCACCTGGCCTACCAAAGTCTACGCCAAACCTGGCATAGGGAATAAGTGGCTTCGTCAGGTTTACGAGCCTGAATAGATACCCTGATCGAGGGTTTCTTTGCATCTTGGCTCTTTTCCTCTATACTATCCCATGAAACAAAATGTCCCGCATCGTCATGATCAGGGCCTACGCCAACAGGTGCCATTTTACCGCCGGGTAGCCGGCGGCCTCTGCGGTGGGAAGACATTGTCATGGCGTAAGTCCTATGATTTCAAAAAGACAGAGGTGGTTGCTGTTCATGGGTCCTGCATGGCGCGAATGAACACGCAAAAGGAGATGCTATGCTGGTCAGTGCAAAGGCGCTTTTCGTCGGCAGCGATGAACAACTGTTGCAGACCCTTTCCGCGGAACTCACGACGGCAGGGTACGGCGTGCTGAGCGCGCCGGGAGAGACGAGTGCTTTACAGCTTTACGCTCATGAACATCCCGACCTCGTTCTGGCGGATGTGCGCCGGCCCGCTGACGACGGGTTTGCGGTGCTGCAGGCCATCCGGAACTACGATCCGGCAGCCGACGTTATCTTGATCACCGCCCCCGGCGATATGGAGATGGTCATCGCCGCCCTGCGTGCCGGAGCGAGGGATGTCATCCCCAGGCCGGTGGCGACGGCGGATCTGGCGACGGTACTGCGTCATGCCGGTGACCGTATGGCGCTGAAACGCGAACTGTACCAGGCCCGCGAAGCGCAGGAGACTGTCGTCGCTACGGCCCAACGTGATGCTCACGATGCGCGCGAGTACCAACGCCTGGAAAGCCACATGGAGGCCATTTATGAACTCGGTTGGAACCAGACCTTGCTTCATGATGAAGCAACGATTATCCAACGCGCCCTGGAGATTGCGGCTCAGATCATCGATTTTGAGCTGGCCAGTTTTAGCCTTGTTGATCCATCCGCCCATGAGCTTGTGTGCCGCTATTGTCTGAATGCGGGCGTCCTCAAGAGCATCACGCAGCGTCTGCCGCTGGATAGTCCGCGCGGCATCACTGCCGCCGTGGCGCGCAGTGGACAGGCGTTGAATATCCCCGATGTCACGCAGGAGGCTCGCTATGTGCCCTACAGCGATGCAGCCATGACGCCGCAGTCGGAATTGTGTGTGCCGATGAAGATTGACCAGCGGGTCATCGGGGTGCTGAACGTGGAAAGCGTCCAGTTGAACCATTTTACCTCTGCCGACCAACAATTGCTCCAAATTCTGGCGAACCAAACCGCTGTAGCGTTGGAGGACGCGCGACTCTATACTCAGACCCAGCGTCATGCGCGCGAATTAGCCGCGTTGAACAACGCCACTCAGGCCCTGGCGTCAAACCTGGACTTGAACACGGTACTGCAACAGACGATGATCCATGCCAATACTTTATTGGAAGCCGAAGATGCGTCGGTATTGCTTTACGATGCCGAGAGCAACGACCTGGTCTTTGCTGCGGTAGCGACGAATATGGCTTTTTCGATCTTGTTCGGGAAACACATCCCGCTTGATGCCAGTATCGCCGGTTGGATTGCGCAGAACCGGCAGCCGGTTCAGTTGAATAATGCTCAAGAAGACCCCCGCCTCTTCAAAGGCATCGATAGGCTGACGGCGGGCACGACTCGTTCGCTGTTGGCCGTACCGCTTATTGCCAAAGGCCGTTTCATCGGTGTGATTGAAGTTATCAACAAGGTGAGCGGGGGGTTCGACAATCACGACCTGGAGCTTCTTCAGGCGTTAGCCGGTTTTGCCGCCATTGCTATTGACAACGCGCACTTATACCAGGAACTCATCGATCAACTCCAGATGTTGCGCAAAACTCAGGCGCAGTTGATCCACAGCGAGAAGATGGCGGCGTTAGGGCGACTGATCGCCTCTATTTCACACGAGATCAACAATCCTCTGCAATCTATTCAGGGATGTCTCACTTTGGCGCAGGAGGAACTGGAAGGGGACATCCGCCCGGCGAAGTTGGAACGCTATCTGGACGTCGCCGAGGAGGAAATTGAACGCATCGCTGCCATCGTGCAACGTGTGCGCGACTTCTACCGCCCTTCCAGTCAGGAACCGACCCTTGCCGATTTGCACCAGACGCTCGAAAGCGTCCTGGAACTGGCCGGAAAGCAGTTGCAGCACAGCGACGTCACCGTCGAACGTCTCTGGCAGCCTGATTTGCCCCGGGTGACCGCCGACCCTGCCCATCTCAAACAGGTTTTTCTGAATCTCGTGCTCAACGCTATCGACGCTATGCCCAATGGTGGAACCCTCCGTATCCGCACACTGCTCAACTCTACGACCGTAGCCATCGAATTCAGCGATACCGGCATCGGCATGGCGGCAGAAACGCAAGCGCGTCTGTTTGAGCCGTTCTTCACCACAAAATCGCATGGTTCAGGATTGGGGTTATCCATCAGTTATAGTATCATTGAAGCGCATCACGGGCGGATTATGGTGAACAGCGCACCGGGTAAAGGAACAACTGTCACCATCTTGCTGCCTCTGGAGACGCCTGACGTTCAAGCTCTCGAAGCACCCTATCCTTACTCCGTGGTGGCATTGTAGCGCCACCGCGGGGGGAAGGGGTAGGGGGTAAAAGTTGACCCTAGGACCCCATTGGATGCCGAATCTTCAGTCATGGCGCGGAAATCTAGGCCGTTTCTTAGTCGGTGGTTGAACAGTTACGTATAAGTCCTGAGCCAAAAGGGGTGGATAGATAGAAGTGGAACCAGCCGCCAGGATTTTGGTTGTCGATGACGAAGCCAGTATCCGCTTTTTTCTGCAGGAACTGTTAGAACACGACGGCTACCAGGTCACGAGCGTTGACAGCGGCGAAGCAGCGCTTCGCTACATCGAACAGGAAGAGTTCGACCTGGCGCTGGTCGACCTGAAGATGAAAGGCGTCAGTGGTACGCAGGTGTTGAGAGCACTCCATGCCCAGGCGCCCGACACGGTGGCGATTGTACTGACCGGCCATGGTTCTCTGGAATCGGCCATCGAAGCCTTGCGCCAGGGCGCACACGATTATCTCTTCAAACCCTGCAAACCTACGGAGTTGCGTGAAAGCATCCGTGCCGGCCTGCTCGATCGCCAGCAGAAGAAACACCAACGCGCGTTGTTGTGGCAATTGGAACATCACTTGAGCAGTACGCTGGCGGATGTGCGCGCTACGATTGGGGAAGTCGGTGCGCCACCGCTCCCTGTTCCTCCATGGACGGCAGAACGCACCGTCTCCCCGCCGGCGGTCGATCGAGCGAATGCTGAACCAGATCGCTTTGTGCAAAGAGGCTGTCTGATCGCCGACTTGAGGCGCCACGTCATGACCGTAGATGGGAAACTGTTGGAGTTAAGCCCTACCGAGTTTAAGCTGCTTGCCTATTTGATGAAGGAGGCCCCCCGCGTGATTCCCCCGCAAGAATTGCTCCGCGAAGTTCAGGGATATACCGCCGAATTGTGGGAAGCCCGCGACATTGTCCGCTATCACATCTATCGCCTGCGCCAGAAAATCAAGGAGGCCACAGGACAAACGGATATCGTCCAAACGGTGCGCGGGGTGGGTTACACCATCGGTGATCGCTAGTCCTACGCGGCACAAATGGTTCCCCCGTTCATGTTTACCAGGGATCGTCAGATCCCGGCGTAACGCGCCAGAACCGCGCATGGCTAACGGGTGTAAAATTTCTTGCCATGATGTACTGGTCTGTTATCGGTTGCTGTGAACAAGCAGGTAAGAAAAACATGTCCTCTGAACATATTCTCGTTGTTGATGATGACCCGGCTGTGGTGATGACGCTGGCTGCCAGTCTGGAAAGGTTAAGTGAGGCCTATGTCATCGAAACGTGCCTCCATGCTCTGGAGGCGCTGCACAAAATCGAACAGCAGCCTTACAATTTGCTGATCACCGACTATCGCATGCCGGGGATGAACGGTCTGGAGCTGGTAAAAGCAGTGCGGCATATCGTGCCGACTATGCCTGTCATCATGATGACGGCCTACGGCACCGGCGATCTGCGCCAGGAAGCCGACAAATTGGGGCATATCACCTTTGTGGACAAGCCTTTCACCGTCAAACAAATCCGCGACATTGTCAGCCGCCTCATGAATACTGATGCTGCTTCGTCGCGTGCTCTCATCGTCGCGGATAAGGGCGATTTGCACTGCCTCGCTGCGCCCTCACGCGAAGAGAAACCCAGCTCTTAGTAGCCTGGCGGACGGCGGCCATCGTTACCCCTAACGCAATCGCCACAAAACTGCAACACAACACAAACATAGCCCGAGAGCAATCGTGCTATGCTGAGATTGTTACTGTGGGACACGAAAATAATGGGTGGTAGGGATTGGGTAGGCAGGCTGTTAGACCAACTAACAGCCTGTCCTATTTATAGGGCCTAACTATGCAGCCATCCTGGCCAGGTTGGGGACGGGACTTTGGGGATGGTGCATCATGGGTGGACATTGCGGCCATAGGTGATGACCTTCTCATCCCCCAGCTTCCTTCTCTCCCGCCAGCGGAGGAGGAGGAAGCGAAGAAGTAGGGGTGTGGCGGGCGGCGAAGCTGCCTGCTACACCCCCTTATTTTTTCTCCCCCCTCTCCAACGGCGCATGTGCCGTTGGAGAGGGGGCAGGGGGAGGGGCGAAAGCTACGGATCATAAAAGTTCGTCTGGCAACCCTGTTTTGACGAACCTGCTATCCACGATTATAATCAGCCTGGTGAATAACCTTACTACGCATTCGAGGTAAGGCGCATTGCCAATTCGCCCTGCCACAAAAGTTATTCCCGACTATCCGACTCATGACTATCAGACTACTGTAGGAGGACCTATGAATTATCGAGCCATGTACGAACTGTTAGCTGAAGACTTGACCCAGCAAGGTATCAACGTTGAAGCCGTGAAGACGCGGCTCAAGGCGCAGAAGATCGAGACGCCCTCGTGGGGCTACGCCAACAGCGGCACGCGCTTCAAGGCGTTCGCGTGGCCCGGCGCTGCCGTGACGACCCGTGAGAAGCTTGACGACGCGGCGATGGTCCACAAGATGACGGGCATTGCTCCGTCGGTCGCGCTGCATATCCCCTGGGACAGACCGGAAGACAACGATTACATCGCCATGCGTCAGTACGCCGAAGCGCAGGGCATCCAGTTGGGCGCGATCAACCCTAACGTTTTCCAGGACGACGAGTACCGTCTCGGTTCGCTGGGCAACCCCGATCCCGGCATCCGCGAGATAGCGCTCGACCACATCCTGGAGTGTTGCGAGATCATGACGAAGACCGGTAGCCGCGACCTTAGCCTGTGGTTCGCCGATGGGACCAACTACGCTGGACAAGATAGCCTCCGCGGGCGCAAGCGCCGTTTCGAGCAGGGACTGCGGCAGACTTACGCGCATTTGCCCCCAGGTGGGCGTATGCTCATCGAATATAAGCTCTTCGAGCCGGCCTTCTACAACACTGACTTGCCCGACTGGGGCACGTCGTATGCCTTCAGCCTCAAACTCGGCGAGCAAGCGCAGGTGCTGGTCGATCTGGGCCATCACGCGCAGGGCGTCAACATCGAGCAGATCGTCGCCTTCCTGCTCGACGAGGGCAAGCTGGGCGGTTTCCATTTCAACAACCGCAAGTATGCGGATGACGATCTCATCGTCGGCACGGTCAATCCCTACGAGCTGTTCCTCATCTACAACGAGCTGGCCGACGCAGAACTGGGGACATCCGAACCCGCGCACACGACGGCCAACAATGTCGCCTACATGATCGACCAATCGCATGCGGTGGAGGGCAAGCTGGCGCCGATGATCTACTCCGTGCTCAATTGCCAGGAGGCCTACGCCAAGGCGCTGCTCGTACCGCGCCAGAAACTCGCTGCCGCGCAGTCCGAGGGCGACGTCCTGGGCGCGCATCGCCTCCTCACCGAAGCCTTCCGCTACGACGTGCGTCCGCTGCTCGCCATCGTCCGTGAAGAGATGGGCGTGCCGGTCGATCCTATCGCCGCCTACTGGGCCAGCGGCTACGAGGAGAAGATCCGCGCAGAACGCGGCCTTGCCGAAACCAGCGGCGGCTTCCAATAAGCAGGCAGAAACTTTTGCCACGAATCTACACGAATTTTCACGAATAGAAAACAGATTCGTGTCAATTCGTGAAGATTCGCGGCTCATTTTTGAGGAGCGTTAATGGCTCAAACTTCCCCCCGTCCGCGCGCGTTCCGGGTGATGGTGAAACCGCGCGGACCGGTGTGCAACCTTGCCTGCGGATATTGCTATTATCTCGCCAAAGAGAAGCTGTACCCCGGCAGCGACTTTCGCATGAGCGACGCCGTGCTGGACAGCTTCACCCGGCAGTACATCGAAGCCCAACAGGCGCCGGAAGTGACCTTCGTCTGGCAGGGCGGCGAGCCACTGTTGATGGGTGTCGACTTCTTCGCACGCGCCATCGCCTGGCAAAAGCAGTATCGGCGACCCGGCATGCATGTCACCAACACGCTGCAAACCAACGGCACGCTGGTGGACGAAGCGTGGGGTGAATTCTTCCAGGCGCACGACTTCCTCATTGGGCTGAGCCTCGATGGGCCCCAGGCAATGCACGATGTTTACCGCCGCGACAAGGGCGGCGCGCCGACCTGGGAGCGCGTGATGCGCGCCTGCGACATCTTTCACAAGTACGGCGTCGAATACAACATCCTCTGCACCGTGCATCAGGCCAACGCTGCTTACCCGCGCGACGTCTACCGCTTCTTCCGCGACGAGGTGCAGGCGCAGTTCATCCAGTTCATCCCCATTGTGCAACGCGACACCGATGCCGGAGATCAGGAAGGGACGGCACTCACGGCGTCCTCCGTCACCGCCAGGCAATACGGCGATTTCCTCATCGGCGTGTTCGACGAATGGGTGCATCACGACGTAGGGCGTGTTTTCGTGCAGCTCTTCGACGTGGCGCTGGCGGCGTGGATGGGACAACGGCCTGGGCTGTGCGTCTTCGCGCCGACGTGCGGCCTGGAGCTGGCGATGGAGCACAATGGCGACCTCTATGCCTGCGATCACTTCGTCGCACCGCGGTACAGGCTTGGCAATATCATAGAAACGCCGCTCGTGGAGTTGGTCGCCGCCGAATCACAACGGAGATTCGGGCAGGACAAGCGCGATGCGCTCCCCCAACTGTGCCGCGACTGTGCCGTGCGCTTCGTCTGCAACGGCGAATGTCCCAAAAATCGCCTTCTCGCTGCCGCTGCGGGGGAACCGGGCCTTAACTACCTCTGCGCGGGTTACAAGTCCTTCTTCACCCACATCGATCACCCGATGCGGATGATGGCCGAGGAACTGCGTCAACATCGCGCTCCCGCCAACGTGATGCGTCGTCTACGCCAGGAAGAGGCGGACCTGGCAGTCCGTTGCGCGCAAGCCGGACGCAATGATCCCTGTCCGTGTGGAAGCGGCAAGAAATTCAAGCACTGTCACGGACGATAGACGGAGTTGTTATGTTCACAAGTCACCATTCAGCCACCCTTGCCAGGTTACGAACGGGGCTTACAGAAACGTGCCTATCGCGTCATCCAAAAGCGCCTGGCATACCAAAATCCGCGCCAGACCTGGCATAGGGAATAAGTGGTTGCGTCAGGGTGGCTAGTACAGCGTGGCAGAAGTTCCACACCCGTTAGCCAGGCACGGAGCGGATCGCCAGATCCGCGGTTCTGGCGCATGAACGGGGGAACTATTTGTGCCGCGTAGGACTGGCCTGAATAGATACGGGAGGTTTAGGTCAAAGACAGCGGGACTTGTACCGGTCAACAAGATCAGGACTTACGCCAGCCTGGCTCGAATCAAGGGGGGAGGTTGTAGTGACGCCTTCAGGCGTCTCTCGGAGATTTGTGTCAGTCCTAATAGAATGGTTGGTGCGGGGCTGGCGATTGCAGGCCTGTCCCGCCGTGTTATAATGAATGCGCCTGAGGTTGTGAACCCGGCATTCCTCTTGGGACTTGGTTCTCTGGAGCTTCGCGTGGTGATGGAAAAACAGTTTTGGTTTTTGCCACGGATGACACGGATTTCACCGATTTTTCATACTTTGCGTGTCAATCCGTGGCCGATTTCTTATTTCGACCCCACGAAATCCTGAGGAACCTGGGACTTCAAATGACTTTGGAGGAGAACATGAAACCTGACGATCACCTGCATTGGTGGCAGCGCGGCGTTGTTTACCAGATTTACCCGCGCAGTTTCAAGGATACGACCGGCAACGGGGTGGGGGATTTGCAGGGCATCATCGACAAGCTGGATTACCTGCACAATCTGGGCATCGATGCGCTTTGGCTCAGCCCGTTCTACCCTTCGCCGATGGCCGACTTCGGTTACGATGTGGCCGACTATGACGACGTGGATCCGCTGTTCGGCGACCTGGCGACGTTCGACCGGTTGGTGGCGGGAGCACACGAACGCGGCCTCAAGGTTATCATCGACTGGGTGCCCAACCACACCTCCGACCGGCATCCGTGGTTCATCGAAAGCCGCAGTAGCCGCGACAATCCCCGGCGCGATTGGTACATCTGGCGCGACGCGCCCAACAACTGGGGCAGTTTCTTCGGCGGCCCCGCGTGGACCTACGATGCGTCGACCGGCCAGTACTACTTGCACCAGTTCTGCAAAGAGCAGCCCGAACTCAACTGGCGCAATCCAGCGGTAAAGGCTGCGATGTTCGACACACTGCGCTTCTGGCTAAAGCGCGGCGTGGACGGCTTCCGCATGGACGTGATCGGTCTGATCATCAAAGACAAAGACCTGCGCGATAACCCGCCCAACCCCAATGCACCTGCCAGTTTGTCCGCCAACGATCTTTTCAGCCGTTTGTTGCAGGTCTACAACATGGATCAGGACGACGTGCATCCGGTCATCCGCGAGATTCGCGGCGTGCTGGACGAGTACGACGACCGTTGTGGCATCGGCGAATTGTGGGGGCCGTTGGATCGCTGGGTGAAATACTACGGTGAGGACGGCGACGAATTGCACCTGCCCTTCAACTTTCGCTTGATGGACGGTATGTCCTGGAACGCGCAGCAGATGCGTGCCGTCGTGGACGCGCTGGAAGCGGCACTGCCCGACTTCGCGTGGCCCAATTATGTGCTCGGCAACCACGACCGCACGCGCCTGGCGACGCGCTTCGGCGGTGAGGCGCAGGCGCGTGTGGCGGCCATGCTATTGCTCACCTTGCGTGGCACACCGACGATCTACTACGGTGAGGAGATCGGCATGGAGGACGTGCCCATTCCGCCGGAGAAAATCCAGGACCCGCAGGGCATCAACCTCGGTGCGGAGCGTACCCGCGATGTCTGCCGCACGCCGATGCAGTGGGATGCCGGTCCCAACGCCGGCTTCTGCCCGCCGGGCGTGGAGCCATGGTTGCCCCTGGCTGCTGATTACGCCACACGCAACGTCGCCGTGCTCGCTGCCGACCCTACGTCGATTTACACGCTCTACACGCGCCTGCTGCACCTGCGTCGCGCGACGCCGGCGCTGTACGGTGGTAGCTATCGCCCGTTGGACGTGGCTGACGACGATGTTTACGTCTATGGGCGCGAAGATGGCGCGCAGCGCTACCTTGTCGCGCTCAACTTCGCCGCCGCGCCACGCACGCTCGTCATTCCAGAGGCGATGACCGGCCGGATCGTGCTCTCCACCCACCTCGACCGCGAAGAAACCGTCTCCCTGGATGCCCTGGCCCTGCGCGCCAACGAAGGCGTGCTTATCGCGTTGTAGCCTTTCCAGACCTGCCAGGTCTGTTGCGGTGACAAAAAACCATAGTTTTGCGGTAACTATTCAGCGTTGACCGGCCTGAATAGATACGTTTGGCGTAAGCCCTCATGGTGGCAACCCGCGTCTATTCTTAGGGTGTAGGTGATGTTGACCTGACTGACGATTATCAAACTTCTATGGAGGAAAGAACTTATGCCGACTTACAAACCATATACCAAACATCAACTGGACTTCGCACTACGCGAGATTGGACGCGCGATTTACACCACCGTCGCGCCGTTGGACATCCGGGCATGGTGGTCGAAAGAGCCATTGCCTTTTGCCGAGCGTACCCACGGTAAGGAACTTACCCTGCGCATCGGCGACAAGTGGGGCGATCTCTTCGACTGCGCGTGGTTTCACTTCACTGGCGTTGTGCCCCCCGAAGCCGCCGGGCAGCACGTGGTTCTGCTGCTCGACGTGAACGGTGAAATGTGTGTCTTCGACGCCGACGGTGTTCCGGTGCGCGGTCTGACCAGCATGGCGTCAGGCTACGATTTTAGCCTGGGCGAGCCGGGCAAGCGCGTCCTGCAAATCGCCGTGTGGGCGAAGGGCGGCGAGCGCCTTGACGTGTGGGCCGACGCCGGATGCAACGACCTCTTCGGCAACTTGCAGAACAACGGTACGGTCCGCGAGGCCGCGATTGCCATCTGCCATGATGAAGTCCGCGCCCTGTACTACGATTTCGAGGTCCTGCTGGATTTCCTCAACGTTCTGCCGGAAAACAGCCCCCGCTATCAGCAAATCCTCACTGGCCTTCATGATGTTGTTGCTCTGCTGTATCGCGGCATCCCGGCGGCCGCAGTGGACGCGCGCGCCGTCCTCGCGCCGCTCCTGGCGCAGCGCGGCGGTGACCCGTCGCTGCGCATCAGCGCCGTAGGGCACGCCCACATGGATTTAGGCTGGCTGTGGCCGATCCGGGAGACCATCCGCAAGGGCGCGCGCACCTTCTCCACGGCGATTGAATTGACCGAGCGCTATCCCGACTACGTCTTCGGCGCGAGTCAGCCGCAGTACTTCCTGTGGATGAAACAGCGTTATCCCGCCCTGTACGCCAAAATCAAGGACAAGGTCCGCGAGGGACGGTTGGAGCCGCAGGGCGCGATGTGGGTAGAGGCCGACACTAACATCAGCGGCGGGGAGGCGCTCGTGCGCCAACTACTCCAGGGTAAGCGCTTTTTCCGGCAAGAATTCGGCGTGGAAGTGCGCTATCTCTGGCTACCGGATGTGTTCGGTTACAGCGCCACACTGCCGCAACTGCTCAAACTGGCCGACGTGGACTACTTCTCCACGCAGAAACTTTCGTGGAGCCTCATCAACCCCTTCCCCCACCAATCCTTCCACTGGCAGGGCCTTGACGGGACGACGGTGTTGGCCCACATGCTACCCGAAGAGACCTACAACAGCCCTGCCGCGCCGCGTTCGGTGCGCCGGATCGAGCAGAATTACCACGATTCCGGTGTCTCATCGCGGGCGCTGATGGTCTTCGGCATCGGCGATGGCGGCGGCGGCCCCGGCGAGGAGCATCTGGAACGGCTGTCCCGCTTGCAGAACCTTGAAGGCCTCAGCCCGGTCACCCAGGAATCGGTAGCCGACTTCCTCGACAAGTGGCGGGAAGAGGCCGACCGCTTCCCCACCTGGGTCGGCGAGCTGTATCTGGAACGCCACGAGGGCACGCTGACCACCGAAGCCCGCAACAAATGGTACAATCGCAAAATGGAACTGGCGCTGCGCGAGCTGGAATGGGCGGCGACGCTGGCGCGGGTTGAAACCGGCGTGGCGTACCCCACCGACTTCCTCACCGCCACATGGCGTGAGGTACTGCTCTACCAGTTCCACGATATCCTTCCCGGTTCGGCGATCAAGCGAGTTTATGATGAGAGCCTGGCGCGCTATGAGGCGATGTTCCGCGAGACGAACGCGCGCATCGTCGAGTTTTATCGTCGTATCGCAGCGCGCGTCGATACGGTGCCGCTGGCGAAGCCGATGGCTGTGTTCAATCCCCTCTCGTGGGAGCGCGAGGAGTGGGTGCCGATGGAGGGATCATGGTTGCGCGTGGCCGTCCCGCCGCTGGGCTACACCGTAATCGACGCCGCCGTCGTTCCGTGCGTAGTGGAGAATCTCACCGCGACGCCGGAAATTCTCGAAAATGACCTTCTGCGTGTGACCTTCGCCCCTGACGGTGGCATCATCTCGCTGTTCGACAAGCGTGTGAACCGCGAGGTTATCCCTGCCGGGCAGACGGCGAACCGGCTGGCGGTCTACGTGGACCTGGGCGATGCCTGGGACTTCCCCATGGACTACGCCGACCAGACGCCGCGCATGATGGAACTGGTCTCCACTGCCGCCCACATCGATGGGCCGCGCGCCGTCCTCACCCAGATTTACCGTCTCGGTGACTCTGAAATGACGCAGGAGATCGTCTTAACGGCGGGCAGTCCCCGGCTGGATTTCGTCTGTCACCTGCACTGGCGCGAACCGCGCGCGATGCTGCGCACCCGCTTCCCCGTCGCCGTCCACGCCGACGAAGCCACTTACGAGATCCAATTCGGTCACATCCGCCGCCCGGCGCACCGCAACACCACCTGGGATTTAGCGAAGGACGAGGTCGCTGCGCACAAATGGGTCGACCTTTCGCAGGGAGATTACGGCGTGGCGTTGCTCAACGATGCCAAGTACGGCCACAAGATCAAGGGCAATGTCATTGACTTGAACTTGCTGCGTAGTGTGCCGTACCCCGGCTCGACGTTGCTGCATCCTACCGACGTTGCGCCCGGCGAGCCGCATCACGCCTTCACCGATCAGGCCGATCATATCTTTACCTATGCGCTCTACCCGCACACGGGGGATGCTGTCGCGGGCGGCGTGATCCACGCGGGTTATGCGCTCAACGTCCCTCTGCGCGTCGTCCCGCTCGAATCGCACGCCGGCGCGAGTGCGACGCAGTCGACGTTCGTCCAAATCGACGCGCCCAACGTCATTGTAGAAGCCGTCAAGCAGGCGGAAGACAGCTCTGACATCATTGTACGTCTCTACGAAGCCGAACACCGTTCCGCGCACGCGACGCTGTGGTTTGGCTTTCCGGTGCAGGCCGTGCAGGAGGTCAATCTGCTGGAACGTCCGATCCAGCCGTTAGTCGTGCACGACGATACGGTCACGCTCGACTTCCGCCCGTTCGAGATCAAGACTCTGGCCATCAGCCTTCAGTAGTCACTCTTCAGCCACCCTTGCCAGGGGGCGAATGGAACTAGGGTTACGAGCCTGGATAAACATCCCAACTAAAGACTCCCTGACTCTTTGAGGAGGTGTGTTATGCGTGTTGTGGTGATCGGTGGCACGGGCCATGTGGGGACGTATTTGGTGCCGCGTCTGGTGGAGGCGGGGCATGCTGTGGTGGTCGTCAGTCGCGGAGAACGCGAACCGTACAGTGCTGGTGGGGCGTGGCAGGCGGTGCAGCAGGTCACGCTGGATCGCGCGGCGGAGGAGCGCGCCGGGACGTTCGGCCAGAAGGTCCGCGCGTTGGAGCCGGACGCCGTCATTGACATGATCTGTTTTACACTGGAGAGTGCGCAACATCTCGTTGAGGCCCTGCGCGGGCATGTACAACACTTTTTGCATTGCAGTACCGTGTGGGTGCATGGCTATACCACGACCGTCCCCGTGACCGAGGACGCGCCGCGCCATCCCATCGGCGCTTATGGGGTCCAGAAGGCGGCGATCGAAGCCTACCTGCACACCGAAGCGCGCAGCAACGGTTTCCCGGAGACGTGCATCTTGCCGGGGCACATTGTGGGGCCGGGATGGGTGCCGCTGAATCCGCAGGCCAACTTCAACCCGCAGGTGTATGCGCAGCTCGCGCATGGTGAGGAGGTGACACTGCCGAATCAGGGGCAGGAACTTCTGCACCACGTTCATGCCGACGACGTGGCACAGCTTTTCATGAAGGCGCTGGCGAACTGGAATGCCGCCGTCGGCGAGAGCTTCCATGCCGTCTCGCCCGCCGCGCTGACGCTGCGTGGCTATGCCGAAGCGGTTGCAGCGTGGTTTGGGCAGCCGGCCCACCTCACGTTCTTGCCGTTTGTGGAATGGAAAATGACCGTCGCCGAGGAAGATGCCGACGCGACGGCGGGACACCTGGAACACAACCCCAACTGCTATAGCATCGTCAAGTCGCGGCGGTTGTTGGATTACCAACCGCGCTACTCGTCATTGCAGGCAACTTACGAAGCGGTTCAACGTCTCATGGCGGACGGGGTGGTGCGCATTAAAGATTCGTGAAGACTCGTGGTTTGTTTTTGGGGGATATTTTTTAGGAGATATTACTGACCATTCGCTGAAAAAGTTTAGACTTTGGTCAATTTGCCGCCGGCGCTGTGGTCATCACGTTTGACAAACAGCGGGTCCAATGACAAAGGAGCGCCTTTCAGCCGATGAAACTCACGCGCAATCATTCATTCGTCACGGTACACCAACAGGGCTTGTTCCAAGCTCAACTCTGTTGTGGGAGCGTTGGTCACGTAAACGCGCCAGCCCAGGGTCTCGGACCAGTCCGCGATGGCCACAATCTGACGCTGCACTGCGGTGATTTGATAGCGCACTGTGACGATTCCCCGAGTCGGACGGTCGACACCACTTCGCCCACGCCCGATGTAGCGCGTTTCCCGCTGTTCCTGGCGTTCGAAGGTGTAACTGAGCAGCCCCACCACATTGTGAGCCTGCAAAATGGCGTCCGCTTTGGCGCTCCGGTCGCTTTCCGCCTGGATTTGGCGCTTCCCACGGCCTGGCGCGGGCGTCAGCGCCAACAGCTTCTCCGTCGCGTGGTTCAAACGTTGTTCCAAGCCCTGCTGCCATGGCTCCCGGTACGCTTCCGAACGGGCTATGATCACCCGTTCCTGAGTCTGCGTTCCGTTGACATCGGGCGTAATCTCCGCAGTCTATCTGCGCCGCCATTGGGACGTAACGATCCCTGTCCCTGTGGCAGCGGCAAGAAATACAAGCAGTGTTGCGGTTGGAGATGAGATGCACAGAACAAACAAGGAACGTATCCTCGATTATCTTTGGTCTATTTCACCCGATTGGGCAACCAACGGCCAGATTCGAGACGCAACGGGTATAAAGCCTCACCAACAGGTCTATATGCTCACCCAAGAGTTAAGGGGAAAGCGATTGATCCAGGGTGAACGGCATGGAAAAGAGTGGATTTTCTGGGCCGATGAATCGCCCGCTGTTCACCTGGCGTTACCAGGAGCGGCCTCGATGCGTGAGGTTTTCGGGAAAACTGAAGGGCAACTGTCGCCGCGCGCTTTTGAGGATCTGGCACGCTCTGTGATGAGTGCGCATTTCGGTGTTCCACTTGTAACGGGACAAGTCCCAGGTGTGCCGAAAGCGTTCGATTTTGTTTCACCGGACGGCAGCATCATTGGCGATGCCAAGTATTTCACGTTGGTACAGGGGCAACGCCTCCCGCCGGCGAAGTTTTCTGTCATCGCCGAGCATGTGTGGCTTTTGGAGAAAACGAAGGCATCGACCAGATTCCTGGTCTTTGGCAACCAGCATGAAGTGCCACAACTCTGGTTGAAACGCTATGGCAGTCTTGTTTCAGTGGTTGACTTCTACTTTCTGACGGAGGCCGGAGATTTGGAATTACTGACGGAGGGTTGTCTATAAATGCCTTTGTTGTGTTTTATACTTCTTCCGCATATTTGAGCAGCCGTAACCCTTCCAGCCAGACAACTTCGGGGTAAAGCGCTTTGCAGATATTACAGGACTTACGCAACTTAGCCCATAATACTATAATACAAGGCATGAGCAAAGTTACACGATTGGATTACTGTCAGTTTTTGTTGGTGAGTCAGATCAATGACACGCTGACGAACTACGCGGACCATAGCGAAAAGTTCAGCATCAGGTTACTTTTGCCTGGCCGGATGGGATGAAAGGCAGATGAGGGGGGGCTTGTGTTCGAAGATCGGCAGAAAACGCTCGGCGTGATGGCGCAGGCGCTGGATGTTGGGCCGCAGCGCCCACAGCGTTAGCAGCATGACCGGGATGCCCAGGAGACCCGCATTGAGCAGTTCCCCGCGCACTACAAAGACGAGTGGTAGCAGGACCGCTATAAGGATCGAAGCGACCGAGGCGTGCCCCACCAGCAATCCAACAATCACGCCGGCAAGCGCCAGGATCGGCAGGAAGGGGTGCCACAGCGCCGTGGCGAAGCCGATGGTGGTCGCGGTGCCCGCGCCGCCGTGAAAACCGAGGAAAAGCGAGTAATTGTGGCCGACCACGACCAGAACGCCGGCCACCGCGATCGCTGCCGTGCCCAGCTCCATAGCCTCGGCGAGCCAGAATGCCGCTGCGCCTTTAAGCCCATCTGTGACCACGGTTAGCACGGCGGGAATGAATCCTACCGACCGCCAGACGTTGGTGCCGCCGGTGCGCCCGCTACCGTGCTCGCGGATGTCAATGTGTTTGGTGAGCCATCCCCAGATCATCCCTGTCGGAATGGAGCCGAGCAAGTACGCTCCCACCCATCCCAAAATTGTTTTGATCCACATCATCGTTTTTCTCCTCTTGGACCCTCATGTGTGGCGCGGGCATCCGCCCCGCCCTTGATGCTTGATACTATAGCCAGCCGACCGCGGGCTAAAGCCGCCTTCAGACCCATGCAGAACCCCCACTGCTTTGGGAATTCCACCATCATATCCACAGTAGGCAGTTTGGTCAAGTCGGTGTGGCGCATGACGAGAGAGTCACCGCCACCGCAGAGGGTTAGGCCGAAATCGGCCGTTTGCAGAAGGTGGTTCTCTGGGAGTTGGCGTGGTGATGGAAAAATGGCTTGAGTTTTTGCTACGGATGACACGGATTGCACTGATTCTTTGTGCTTTGCGTGTCAATCCGTGGCCGGTTTCTTAATTTTGACCCACGCAATCCTGAAGAACCCAGAAGGTTAATACAGCATAGCCTGTACTTCGTAGATCGGTTCCGGGTGTTGCTGGCCTTTGATCTGAATCGGCGGCAATTCCTGCGCCTGGAATATATCCTTTACCAGTTGATAAGTGCGATGACAGATCAAGATTTTCCCGGCCGGGGCAAGTTCCTGGAGGGTATGCGCTTTGTTGACAGTTTGACCGACGACGGTGTAATTGACAAGGTCGGGTGTACCGACATTGCCGACGACGGCTTCACCGGTCGCAATGCCGATGCCGAAGCGCAGACGTTGGTGGAGCGGAATGAGTTCGTGCGTCTGGCGCATGCTTTGCTGGATGCGCCATGCCGCGCGTACTGCTCGCAGCGCGTGGTCCTCCTGTGGCAGCGGCGCGTTGAAGAAAGCCATGACTTCATCGCCCATAAATTTATCCAGCGTCCCTTCCTCGGCCAGAATGACGCCCGCGGCCTGGGTCAGGTGCCGGTTGAGAATGCTGATGAGGGCTTCTGGGGTAGCGTTGGCGCTGAAGGTCATAAACTCCCGCAGATCAGCAAAGAGCACGGAGACGGTTTGCCATTGTCCGCCGGGCTGGATACGGTGGGGGTTTTCGAGGATGCGGTTTACAACGGCAGAGGGGACGTAATGCTCAAACAGGCTCCGTAATTCGCGCTTTTCATCCTCGCGTTGGGTCTCGATTTCCGCTAACAAGCGGAAGTTTTCAATCGCAATGGCGGCATAATCGGCCAGCATCCGCAACAGTCGCCGGTCATCCTGGTTGAGAGGTTCACGGTTGCGCTTATTGCTCACCGTCAGCGAGCCGACGATTTTGCCGCCCCATTGTAAAGGCACATTCATCATCAAGCCGGAAGAAAGGGTCTGAATGTTGGGCGGTTCTGCCGGTGAGAGGTACTCTTTGTTCCAGTGTTCACGCAGGACATGAGTGGTGGGATCGCCGGTGTCAGGGTCCAGCAGGACGAGCAATCCATCCCGTGCACCGGTGAGATAAAGCGCGGCGTCGATGATGCGCTCCAGCAGTTTATCGCGCTCTCGCAGCGTCGTCACGGACTTGCTGACGCGGGAGAGGGTGTCGAGTTGTCGCAGTCGATGGGTCAGTTCGGCGTTGGTGCGCTCCAGTTTCTTGAGCAGCGCAGCGCGTTCTTGCCGGAGGTGTGTTAATGTCAGCACGCGCTCGATGGAGGTGCGCAGATCGTTGATCTCAAAGGGTTTGGAGACGTAATCCAGGACACCCAGACGAAATACATCGATGGCGACGGACTCCGACCCATGCGAGGTAATGAGGATGACGGGCAAGTCGATTCCTTGCTCCTTGAGAGCCTGCAGCACTTCGATGCCGTTCATGCGTGGCATGTCGTAATCCAGGAGCATCAGGTCGGGGTGGATTTCCTTCGCCAGGGCCAAGCCTGCTTTACCGTCGAATGCTTCTGTCACCGTATAGCCTATCGGTTCCAACACGGCATCTTTCAAGAATTCCAGGATTTCTATATTGTCATCCACAACCAGGATATGGGCGCCTTGAGTTGGTGTTTCAAGCATGGCTTCATCTTTCTGATAAGATAATCTATTTATAACCTTTTTGCTGTAAAATGCAAGGAAAGTTGGTGCTTGTACCTATGAGTCCAACTCAGTGATGATGCCGCCGCCAATCACTTCTGCATCCTGGTAGAACACCAACGATTGTCCAGGGGCGACGCTGCGCTGCGGCTGGGCGAAGTGGACTGCGGCGCGGTCTCTATCAACAACGCGCACTATGACGTCCACACGGGGCGCGCGATAGCGGATACGACCCTGGGCGGAGAAGACGTCGGCCGGCGGCGCTCCCGCCGTGAAGGTCAGCATGGTGAGGAGACATCCTTCTCGCATCAGGCTCGCTGCCGGGCCGACGATCACGGCATTGTCCTGGGGGCGTAAGCGAACGACGTAGAGCGGTTCCGACGCGGCGATGCCCAGTCCATGGCGCTGCCCCACCGTATAATGGGATAATCCGTGGTGCTCGCCTAATTTCTCACCGTTCTCGTTGTAGATGGGGCCGGGGCGGACGACGTCGGGATGCAGGTGAGCGACCAGGGTGCGATAATCGCCGCCGCGCATAAAGCAGAGGTCCTGGCTATCAGCGACTGCGGCATCTGGCAACCCGTATTGACGCGCCATCTCGCGCACAGCGGCTTTGCTGGCAACGCTGCCCAGGGGTAGTAGCAACCGGGTGAGGTGACGTTGTGTGAGACGATAAAGTGCGTAACTCTGGTCTTTCTGCCGGTCCTGCGCTTGCAGTAAGCGGGCCGGCCCGGCGAGAGGATGGTCGACGCGCGCATAATGCCCCGTAGCGATCCACAGTGCGCCGAGACGATCCGCCACTGCGGACAAAACGGCGAATTTCAGCCGGGGATTGCACATCACGCATGGATTGGGTGTGCATCCCCCGACGTATGCGGCGACAAACGGCTCAATCACGTCGCGGTAGAAGCGCACTTCCACATCCTCGATGTGGAGTGGAAGGTGGAGCGCATTTGCCACCGCTGCTGCTGAATCCAGCGTGATCTCGTCGTTCTCGCCGGGGGTGTGCCACGTCTTCAGCGTTACACCATGGACCTCATAACCCTGCGCCTGGAGCAGTGCCGCGGCGACAGCGCTATCCACGCCGCCGCTCAGGCCGATCACGACACGACTGCAAGCGGGTTCGGGCTGATTTGTGGTCATAAAGTCCCCTTGACTTTTCTATGAATTCCACCTACAATAAGATACGAAGTCTGCAGATTTGTATTACATCATATCATAAAGGGAAAAAAAGGAGTTGTGCTATGGTTCAGATGGATTCGCAAGTACCCATGGATGTGACCGATGATGATAAGTTATGGGCGTTGTTGAGCTGGATTTTGGCACCTATCATCCCCATTATTGTGCTCCTGATCCAGGAGAAGAATGTTCGCCCCTTCATTCGCTACAATGCTATCCAGGCGCTGGTTGTGAGCGTGATTGGCTATGTGGTTTCCTCGGTTCTGTCCTTTGTCTTCGTTGGCTGTGTTGTGGGTGTAGCCGTCTTGGTGTACCTGATTTACCTGGCGGTTCAGTCTTATCAAGGGAAATGGGTCAAAGTTCCCGTCGTCACCGACTTCTGCAAAGGCCAGGGCTGGATTAGCTAACGATTCTCATCCTCATCAAGCGGCTTCCTCAGGCGAGAAAGCCGCTTTTGACGTGCCTGGGCGTCATGGTATACTGACGGCATGGGAATGTTAGCCTGCAAGCGTTGGTATATTGCACCCCCGGCGCCCCCGGTGTTTTTTGAACGTTTGCCCTCTATTCCCCCGCTGGTGGCTCAAGTGCTTTACAATCGTGGAATTACCACCTGTGAGGAGGCCGCAGCTTTCCTTCAGGGCACGTTTGAACCCGACAACCCCTTCCGTATGCAAGATATGCCCCGCGCTGTGACTTTGCTCCGCAAGGCCATCGCCCGGCATAATCCGATTGTTATCTACGGTGACTATGATGTGGACGGGGTAACGGCTTCGGCGATCCTGGTACAGACGCTGGAATCCCTGGGCGCACAGGTTACAGTCCACATCCCTAACCGGCTGGATGAAGGGTACGGTCTGAATGTCGAGGCCATCACTGAGTTGGCGCAGGGTGGGGCGCGCGTCCTCATCACGGTCGATTGTGGCATTCGTTCCCTCAACGAAGTCGCAGTGGCGCGGCAGCTCGGTATGACGGTGATTGTGACCGATCACCACCACATTGGGCCGGCGCTGCCCCAGGCAAACGCGGTGATCAATCCCCGCCGTTCTGATTGCACTTATCCGTTCAAAGACCTGGCGGGCGTGGGGGTGGCCTACAAACTGGCTCAGGCGCTGCTGCGGGCGAATAGACAGGTCCCGCTTCTGACCACGCAGTTTTTGCTGGATGAAGCCGATTTGCTGGATTTGGTCGCTTTGGGAACCGTCGCGGACATGGTGCCGTTGTTGGGCGAAAATCACATGCTGGTTTTGCAGGGCCTGGTTCGTATCAACGAAGCGCGCCGTCCCGGACTGAGTGCGTTGATGGAGCTTTCCGGTGTCGCGCCGGGGACCGTGACCACCAAGTCTATCGGGTTTGTGCTGGCGCCGCGTCTCAACGCCGCCGGGCGTCTCAGCGAGGCGATGACCTCGCTGGAACTTTTGTTGGCCCCCGATATGAAGAGCGCCGTCCCTCTGGCCAAGGATTTGAACACTCTGAATGAAGAGCGACGCAATCTAACATTGAGTGTGCAGGAGCGCGCCCGTGAATTGATCATAGCGCGGGGCGAGATGCCGCCGTTGTTGTTTGCGGCGTCGCCTGATTTTCCCCACGGGGTGGTGGGACTGGCTGCCAGTCGACTCCTTGATGAGTTCTACCGCCCCGCGGTTGTCGTCTCGATTGAAGACGAGTGGAGCAAAGGCTCGGCGCGCTCCATCCCCGAGTTCCACATCACTGAGGCGTTGGATGCGGTGGGGGATCTGTTGTTGCACCACGGGGGACATTCGGCGGCGGCCGGCTTCACCATTGCGACGGATCGTCTGCCGGACCTGGAGACACGCTTACTGGCGTTAGCCCGCGAGCGTTTCGCCGGCGCGCCCCCCACGCCCATCCTTCAGGTTGATGCCGAAGTGCCGCTGGAGAGTCTTTCCTGGGATGTTTACCACGCCCTGGAGCACCTGGAACCTTTCGGCTATGGCAACGCCGTGCCGGTTCTCGTCAGCCGCAACGCGCGGGTGATCGATTACCGCGCAGTGGGCGCCGATGGACGCCATCTCAAGCTACGCCTGGCCGATGATCACGGCGGGGTGTGGGACGCCATCGCTTTTCGTCAGGGGCAGTGGATGGGTCATTTGCCTGGCCGGATCGACCTGGCCTATATGCTAGAAGCCAACTCGTGGAATGAGCACGTCAACTTGCAACTTAACGTCCAGGATATTCATGTTCCGGGCGAAGAGGAAGCGCAGCAAGAAGCGGCGCATGAGTGAATGGCCTTATGACCCATGGCCCCCTCCCGGGACCCCGTGACTAACGACTATCAGACTGTTTTCAAGGAGTAACCCATGCGTATTCTCGTCACCGGCGCGGCCGGCTTCATCGGCAGTAACCTGGCCGAAGCCTTGCTTCAGCGGGGCGATGTCGTCGCCGGATTGGATAACTTCAATGCTTACTACAGCCCGGCGCGCAAGCGGGCCAACGCGGCGGCGCTGGCGGCGTATCCGGCCTTCACGCTGCACGAGGCCGATCTGCGCGATGAAGCCGCCGTCGCAGCTATCTTGGCCGGAGGACGCTTCGACGCCGTGGCCCATCTGGGCGCGATGGCGAACGTGCGCTATTCCATCGAGCGCGCGCCGCTCTACACCGACGTGAACATCCGCGGCACGGTGAATGTGCTCGAAGGCGCGCGCCTGGCGGGGACGCCGCACGTCGTTTTCGCCTCCACCTCATCGGTCTACGGCAAGACGGAGCAATTGCCCTTCGTTGAAAGCGACCCCCTCGGCAAGCCGCTCGCGCCCTATCCCGCGAGCAAAATCGCCGGGGAGCTGATGGGCTACACCTATTACAACCTCTTCGGCATCTCCTTCACGGCGGTGCGCTTCTTCAGCGTCTACGGCCCGCGCGGACGTCCCGACATGATGCCCTACATGATCACCGACAGCATCGTCCACGGCAAGACTTTCAAGCTGTACGACGCCGGCGAGATGTGGCGCGATTGGACCTACGTGGGCGACATCGTGCGCGGGGTGATCGCCGCGTTGGAGACGCCGCTAGGCTACGAGCGGGTGAACCTGGGACGCGGCGAACCGGTGCGCATGGCGGATTTCGTGACGTTGGTGGAGCGCCTCGTCGGCAAGCCCGCGCGTATGGACACACCGCCTGCCCCCGCCAGTGAGCCGCCCATCACCTACGCCGACATTACCAAAGCACGCACGCTCCTGGGCTACGCTCCGCATGTCTCCGTCGAAGAGGGAATGACACGGTTTTGGGAATGGTACAAGGCCGAGGTGGAGCCGGCTGACCACGAATAGGACGGCGAATAGGGGGTACATAACCGTCCGGCGGCATAGGGCGATTTGCCAAATTACCCTACATCGCGTGGGCCGGTTTCCGGCTGCACCCGCCGGGGCAGTCCTATTGTTTCATAGTCTGTTTGGAGTATACTGGCAGTACACAGGCCTGTCTTGGGGGGGGAAGTAGCGATGATTCTTTACGTCGAAGGTGATATGAGACGTTGATGGCGTTTTGGCAGCAACTCCGCACGCATGGTTTTTCTATGCGTCATAGTGCGCCTGGCATCCATCGAGAGGTTTCCTATCTTATTCCGATTTTTTTCCGCGTTAGATTATGTGTAACTATTCAGCCACCCTTGCCAGGTGGCGAACGGGGCTTTGGGGAGGGCACATAACAGGTTACCCTTCGGCAGGTGATGACCCTCTCATCCCCCAGCCCCCTTCTCCCCCGCCAGCGGGGAAGAAGGGGGCAAAAGGGGAGTGTGGCGGGCGGCGAAGCCGCCCGCCACACTCCCACCCAATTTTGCAAGATGGGTGTTTGTATAGTCGCAAACATCTGGAGGACTACAAGCAACTCATTGTGAGCAGCGGAAGCTCTGACGTGTTATCGACGACAGAGGCAGGAGTGAAGGATTGTGTGCGTTTGTATTTTCGTCCGCAGACGCCTACACAATATCACATAGAAGGGATTCGCTCTAAAGCCATACTGGCGGCTTCGAAATTTCCAGATGCGCATTGTAATGGACACCACCATTCTCATCACCGGCGAACACCTGACCATGGAAGACGTTGCCGCGGTCGCAGCGGGGGCGCGAGCGGCGCTTGCGCCTTACGCGGCGGAGGCGATGGCACGCTCGTGGGAGGGTGTGCAGACGTTGCTGGCGAACGGCGAGATTGCTTACGGCATCACCACGGGCTTCGGCGCGTTCAAGGGACGCATTATTCCGCCGCACGAGGTGGCGGCGTTGCAACGCAATCTGGTGTTGAGCCACGCTGCCGGCGTCGGCCCGGCGTTGGATGTGCCGACGGTGCGCGCGGTAATCGCGGTGCGCGTCAACACGCTGGCGATGGGCTATTCGGGCATCCGCCCGCAGGTCGTGGAGGCGCTGCTGGCGCTGCTGAACGCGGGTATCGTGCCGGTGATCCCGGCGTATGGCTCGCTTGGCGCGAGCGGCGATCTGGCCCCCCTGGCGCATCTGGCGTGTGTGCTCATCGGCGCCGGCGAGGCGTTCTACGAGGGTGAACGGCTGCCCGGCGCGGAGACGCTGCGTCGCGCGGGTCTCGCGCCGGTGGAACTCGGTGCGAAGGAGGGGCTGGCGCTCCTCAACGGTACGGCGGTGACAACGGCCATCGGCACGCTGGTCACACTGCGCGCGGAAAACCTCGTCCGCGCCGCCGACATCGCCGGCGCGCTCTCGTTGGAGGCGCTGCGCGGTACGGTCGCCGCCTTCGATCCGCGCATCCACCTGGTCCGCCCGCACCCGCGCCAGGTGGATGCCGCCGCTTACGTCCGTCGCCTGCTGGAAGGCAGTACCTTCGTCCGCCCCCACGACCCCCGCGACATTCAGGACGCCTATAGTTTGCGCTGCATGCCGCAGGTCCACGGCGCGGTGCGCGATACGGTCGCTTATGCGCGTTGGGCGCTGGAAATCGAGCTGAACGCCGTCACCGACAATCCGCTGATCTTCTTCGAGCCGGATGGACGCCCCGTGGTGCTTTCCGGCGGAAATTTTCACGCGGAGCCGGTGGGACTGGCGTTGGATTACGTCAAGCTGGGGCTGGTGGATTTGGGCAACATCAGCGAGAGACGCACGGCGCGGCTGGTGGACGAAGCGTCGAGCAACGGATTGCCGCCATTCCTCACGCGGTACGGCGGCCTGGAGAGCGGTTTTATGCTCGCGCAGTACACGGCGGCGGCGCTGGCTTCGGAGAACAAAGTGCTGGCGCATCCGTCGACGGCGGACACGATCCCCACTTCCGCCAACACCGAGGATCACGTGAGCATGGCGACGAACGCGGCGCATCATGCCCGCCAGGTCATGGAGAATGTCGAACACATCATCGCCATCGAATTGCTGGCGGCGGCGCAGGGCATCGACTTCCGGCGTGCGCAGTTGGGGGCGTCCGCCTGTCTGGGGCAGGGTACGGCGGCAGCCTACGCGGCGATCCGCGCGCGCGTTCCTTTTCTGGAGCACGATGCGCCGCTCTCCCCGCTCATCGAGGCGGTGCGGGATTTGATCGCCAGTGGCGATTTGGTGGCGGCGGTGGATGGAGAATTGTAGACAGTCGTGGCGCCGTTTCCTGCTTTTTGCCGTGGAGGTCGTTGAGAACGCAGAGAAAACACAGAGAAGCTCAGTGGTTTCTGCGCACTTTGCGGTAAACTCTAGCGCAAACCGCGTAACGACTCCCGTGTTCGGGCCGGTCTCTGACCGTGCCTGCCCCACGGCTGAGTTTGCGGTGGCGCGGTCGGAGACCGGTCACAGCTTGTCGGAGATCGGCCACAGCTTGTCAAGAAGTCATATCTTTACAGACGCTAGACGTTGATGCGCTGATTCTTAATTCGCTGATTCTTGATTCGCTGATTCTTATGACTATACGTGCCTTAGTGACCGGAGCCACCGGTTGTGTCGGTGCTAATATCGTGGAGGCATTGTCCGCGCGCGGATATGCGGTGCGGGCACTGCGTCGCGCTACGTCGACGCTGGATGCGCTGGCAGGGCTGGACCCTGAATACGTCGTCGGCGATGTGCTGGATGAGGCGTCGCTGTGCGCAGCGATGGCCGACTGCGAGCTGGTCTTCCACGCGGCGGCGGTCTCGCAGTACTGGCGCAACAAGCCGGACGCGATTTACACGGCGAACGTCGAGGGGACGCGCCATGTACTGCGGGCGGCGATGGCGCAGGGGGTGCAGCGTGTCGTTTTCACCAGTTCGGTGGCGGCGCTCGGCGTTCCCACGCAGCGCGGGCAACGGTTGGATGAGTCCGCCGTGTTCAATCTGCGCCCGGCGCAGTTTCATTACGGCTATAGCAAAGTGCTCGCCGAAGCGGAGGTGCGGCGCGCGGTGGCAGAGGGATTGGATGTGGTCATCGTCAACCCTGTGTCGGTGATCGGACAGCGCGATGTGCACTTCGTAGGCGGTGAAATCTTGCGAACGGCGAAGCAGGGTCTGCTTATCGGCGCGCCGCCGGGCGGGATGGGCATTGTTTCCGCGAAAGCGGCCGGCGAAGGTCACGTGTTGGCGGCGGAGCGGGGGCGCACCGGCGAGCGTTACATTCTCAACGATGAGAACATCTCGCACCGTGCCCTGATGACGCTGGCGGCGCAGGTTACGGGCGCGCGGGCGCCATGGTTCACCATCCCCCGCGTGTTGATCACGCCGCTGGCTACGGTGGTTGATCTGTGGAACCGCATCCGGCGCGCCCCGCCGTTGGTCGATGGCAGTCAGTTGCATTTGAGCGTGCGCGACATGTACTTCGACGGCAGTAAAGCGGAGCGCGAGTTGGGATTTGTGCCCGGTTCGGCGCAAGCCGCGGTGGTAGAAGCCTGGGAGTGGTATCGTGAGCATGGGTTCTTGTAAATGAAAGATTGTGACCGTGGGGAGGATATCTTTCCCCGTCTACTGTTTACCGTTTACTGATTAGGATTATGTATCTGAAATCGGAGCGTGACCTGTATCGCCGTCGCCGCCGGATCCCCTGGGGACGTCTGTTGGGTCTCCTTGCCTTGATCGGCGCAGGCGTTTACGTGGTCCATACGATTTTGGCGAACACGGAAACTCCCCTGCGTGTGCAGAACACACCCACTCCTGCCCCTACGTCGACGCCAGCCCCCGCGATCTACGTTGCCCAGGCCGAGGATGCGTATTGGGACGGCAACATGGAAGGCGCCATTGACGCCTACCAGCGGGCATTGGACATCGAGCCGAATCAATTCGAGATCTACCTGGCGCTGTCGCGGTTGCTGACGTTTCAATCGCAACCGGAGCGCGGCCTGGAGATGGCCCGCGAGGCACTGCGTCGCCAGCCGGAGAATGCCCGGGCATGGGCCTTGCTCGGCATGGCTTACGACTGGTTGGGATTATCACCGGATGCCATCGCGGCGTGCGAGAAAGCAGTAGCGCTTGACCCGACGTTGCCGGAGGCGTATGCCTACCTGGCCGAAGCGTACATCGATGGTGGCAATTGGTATGCGGCTAACGGCGCTATCGCCACGGCCATGGAATTGGACGACACCAACGTCGATGTGTTGCGAAATCGCGGCTACGTTTTGGAGAGCCAGGGCAACTACTACGGCGCGATTGAGGCGTATCAGGAGGCGCTGAAAGTCCACGCAAAGCTGGTTCATCTGCACATGGCGGTTGGCCGCAACGCCAATGCGCTGGGGGATTGGACGTTGGCCGTGGAGGCGTACAGCGATGCCGTGAAAGTCGACCCGAATCACGTCCCGGCTCTCGCGCGGCTGGGGTTGGTGCAACTCATGACCGGCGATTACGACAAGGCGAAGATCAACCTGAACAAGGCGATCCAACTTGATCCCACCTATGGCGAGGCTTATGCGTCTCTGGGCACCCTCTATTTTCAACAGCGCAATTATGAGGACGCCATCGAGATGTTCAAACCCGCGATTCGCTACGGTGAAGCTCGGGCGCGGCGGCGGAGCGTTTATCTGGTCATAACTATGGAAGATACCAACGCTATCGGTGTGGAACCGGCGGGGGCGGAGGTGGCGCGCGCTACGTTTGTTCATCCGGTCGATTTCAATACGCCGCTGCGCGGAACGCTGGAAGGCGCCACCGGCGCGGCGGCGGTGACGGGATGGGTGCGGTTCGATGTGTTGAGTGGCCGTTATACCTTGAAGATGGAAGGATTGTCGCCGGCGCCGGCGGGCAAGGTTTACATTGGCTGGTTCGAGCCATTGCAATGGCCGGAGCACACGCCGGCGCGCACGGAAGCCATTTTCCCCGCGCCGGATGGTCGCGTGCAGTTTGCAGGAGAGGTGGGGCACGTCAAAGGTCCGGCCATCGAGACGTATTACACGCTGGCGTTGTCGTATTACCTCCTCGATCAGTGCAACGAGGCGCTCCCTTACATTGACGTGGCGCTGCGTCTTGATCCCGCCGATGCGAACGCGCTACAAGCCCAACGGCTGTGCCAATAATGAAGGGCGGATCGGCGGATCAGCGAATCGGCGAATGGTGAATGATACAAACGCTTATGCCAAAGACGTCAAGCCTCGGCGACTTTGGACTTATATCCGCAGGAGTGCACCGTACCTCTTGATGCTGCTCGCTGTGTCGTTCCTCTACCGCCGGTTGGTTGTCGGTCGGGTGTTGGCCGGCGGTGATCTGCAGACGTATTTCTTCCCCTATTGGGCTGCCGCGGCGCGCGCTTTCCAGGCGGGGCGGCTGCCGCTGTGGAACCCCTACCTCTTTGCCGGAACGCCATTTCTGGCGAATTCTCAGGCTGGTGTGTTTTATCCTCTCAACTGGCCGTTGTGGTGGCTTGCCGGGCCATCATTGGCCGGGATGACGCGCACGCTGCACTGGAGCGTGTTGTTACACCTGGGCCTGGCGGCGGTGAACGTCGCCATCCTCGCACGGCGCTGGGGGTTGACACCGTGGAGTGCGGCCCTGAGCGGCCTGCTGTACGCCGGCAGTGGCTACCTGGGCGTCCATGTGGAGCATCTCAATCAATTGCAGGCGCTGGCCTGGCTGCCGCTGATGTTTCTGCCGGGAACTGGAAATGAGGGATTAGAAATTAAAAATGAGAAAAATGCGAGGTGGAGAAGGGGACGTTGGCCTGCGCCGCTGAGCGTGGCAGCGCTGGCGCTGATTTTGCTGTCCGGCCACACGCAGATGGCGTTTATTGCGCTGATCGGGTTGGTGGTGTGGAGGATAGGAACAGGTTGCAAAGTGCCAGATGCAAGTCGCAAGTCAAGAGTCGGCGATCAGCCGTCAGCTATCAGCGATCAGCACCCGGCAACCGGCTTCAAGCATCTCCTGTCTGCCGTCTCCCGTCTACTGCCTTATGCCATCGCCGGTTTGATCGCGGCGGCGCAACTGCTGCCGACCATCGAACTGGCGGGATTCTCACCGCGCAGTGGAGGGTTGCCATGGCGCGAAGCGGTCTCTTTCTCCGTGCGCCTTTGGGAACTGCCGCGCGCGCTTCTGCCACCGTATCTGTGGCCGCCGCTGTTGCCTGAAGCCATCGCGTATGTAGGTCTGGCCGGCATGGCGCTGGCGGCATGGGGCGCGTGGCGGGCACTGCGGCGGCATGATCGTTACGGAATAGCGTTGATTCTCCTGGGCGGAACGGGAGTATTTCTGGCGGTGGGGGGCTACAATCCGCTGTATTTGCTGGCGACGCGGCTGGGCGTACCGGGCTTTGCGCATTTCCGCGCGCCGGCGCGTTTTTTGGCGCTCTACGTGTTGGCGGCGGCATTGCTGGCCGGGATAGGGTTTGAAGCGTTGCGGCGCAGCATATCCCTCTCCACCGTCAATGCTCAGAGGGGAGCGCCGGATCCCCGGTTATCCGCAAGCGTTGAGGCAATGCCCTCCGCGCATGGCAATGCGGGTAGCTATTCGCGCTGGATGGCCTTGACACGTCGCCTTGCGCCGTTGGCGTTGACCGGCGTGGTCTTCGTGGAACTGGCGTGGTGCGCCGAGCAGATGCCGCATGCTGACGCCACGGCCTGGCGTGCTTACACCGATCTGCGTCCGGCGACCGCGCATCTCGTCGCCGCTGCGCAGGCGGATGCCGGCATGGAACAACCGCCGGGACGTTTCCTCAGCCTTTCGCCCACCTTGTTTGAGTCCGGCGACGAAGTCGATATAGAGGCCGTGTACGGGGCCGCACTCTCTCCCGATGCGTTGTGGACCTACGAAGTCGCCGTCAAGCAGCGCGAGGTATTGGCGCCCAACCTGCCCCTCGCCTTTGAGGTTCCCGCCGTAGATGGTTATGACGGTGGGTTGCTCCCCATGCGCCATTACGTCCATTTCTCGCGGCTCTTTCTGCCTGAAGGGACGCTGGACGGTCGTCTGCGCGAGAACTTGACGGCGATTCCCGAAGGGCGCTGGCTGTCGTTACTGGGCGTGCGCTTTCTGATGACGGATAAGACGGGCGATGTCTGGGTGGATGGCGTCTTCTACGACCGCCAATTTCGGCCCCACCTGCAGGCCGGTGAAGAGCTGACGTTCGCCTGGCTGCCGGATGATTTCGAGGCCGACACCCTCGGCTGGCTTTACAGTGGGGAAGGGGAGGTCATCATCACCGTGGCGTCCGGTGACGTGGTGTCGCTGACGTTGCCCGCACGCCAGGCGGATGAGGGGGCCTATCGTCTGCCGCTGGGCGCGGTGACAACACTCACGTCGCTGAGCGTGCGCGCTTCTGCCGGCGGGTTGACGTTGACCGGAGCGAGCCTGATCGATGGGCGTACCGGCGCGTTCTATCCCCTCGTGCCTTCCGCTTATTTCCGCCTGGTGCATTCCGGCGACGTGAAAATCTACGAAAATCTGCACGTATTGCCGCGCGCCTTCCTAGTGTATGCAGCGCGTGGTGTTGCATCAGACGACGCGGCGTTGGCCTTGATGGGCGAGCCGACCTTCGACCCGGCAACGCAGGCGGTGGTCAGCGTTGCTGATAGCCCGACAGGGGATGCTCCCCCTGTCGCCAGGGCGGCGCCAACGGATTCCGTAACGGTGGTGCGTTACACGGCGGATGAGGTGGTGATCGATCTCACGACGACCTCGCCGGCATGGTTGGTGCTGACGGATGCCTGGTATCCAGGTTGGCAGGTTGAAGTGCAATCTCTCGACCCGGCTCATGTCGCGGCCCCGGTTCGTCAGGACGTTCAGCGAGCGGACATCCTCTTCCGCGGCGTCCCTGTCGCAGCCGGTACGTGGCGTCTCACGTTTGTCTATCGTGCACCCTGCGTCATTGCCGGGATAGGGTTGAGCCTCTTGGGTGTGATGGCATTGGCATGCTACAGTGGTTACAAGTTTCCATTGCGTTATTGTTCGAAAAAGGATATAATCAAATCATAAGGTCTTAATCATGGTTCCTCAGGATTTCGCGGGGTCGAAATAAAACAACAGCCATGGATTTCACGGATTGACACGCAAAGTCTAAAAAATCAGTGCCATCCGTGTCATCCGTGGCAAAAACTAAAGCCGTTTTTCCATCACCGCGCAAAGTCCCACAGAACCTTCATCATGACCTGCAAAGTGCTCAACATTATACGTTTTTCAAACATTAACCAAACAGTTATCATATAGCTTCATTGGCAACCCCCTTTCGTGCTATAATGAAGCAGCAACAAACAGAGAGGTGGACATGGGTGCAAAAGTTTTGTATATTGAAGACAATCCAGGAAACCGCATATTGGTACGCCGTATTCTCCTCGTCGAGGGTTATGATGTCCTTGAGGCGGAGGATGGGCCGGCAGGCATCGAGGTAGCCTTGCAAAAGAAGCCCGATCTCATCTTGATGGATATGAATCTTCCCGATATCGATGGCTACGAGCTGACCAAGCGGATGCGGGCGATTCCAGAACTCAGCGGTATTCCAATTGTCGCTATGACGGCCAACGTTATGCAGGGGGACCGGGAAAAAACGCTGGCTGCCGGTTGCTGTGGCTACATCCCTAAACCGATTGACGTCGATGAACTTCCGCAACAAGTGGCCCGGTTTCTCAAGATGAGTGGTTATCAAGGCGATTGAACGAGCCGAACATCGTAGGTGTCTTCAATGACGGGAAATAAGCGATGAAGTGGAAACCTGTTGTTCCGGCTGATGCAGTCATTTTGATTGTTGAGGACAACCTCAACAATTTCATCCTGATGACGCGCTTGTTAGCTTTTCTCGGCGTAAAAAAATGTGAATGGAAAGCCTCGGGCTGGAAAGTACTTGAGTTTGCGGAAACATTGGGAAACATTGATGTCATTCTTATGGACATTGCGCTTCCAGACACGGATGGTTATCAATCCCTGGCTTTGTTACGCGCGCATCCCCGTTTGCGAGAAGTGCGCATCATTGCTGTAACGGCGGATATATCGGCTGAAAATATGAAGCGCGCGCGCGAAGCAGGTTTCGACGGGTTTATCGGTAAACCCTTGGATCCTGATCGTTTCCCTGAGCAGATGCGGCGCGTTTTAGCAGGTGAGGAGGTATGGGAACGGGAATAGTCGCAGACAAGGATGCCTCCCGTGGACGACGATCCATTCCCACGACGGGGATGCGCGGCGGACTGGGGCGAACGTTGCTGACGGCTTTCCTTATTTTAACCATTCTCCCTTTAGCTTTGATCGGCGGATACGCCGCCCAAAATAACCGCCAGAACCTTCAGGAAGAGGTTGCAAGCAAGTTGCAGGCGGTAGCTACCTTAAAAGGCGAAGAATTACAACAGTGGTTGGTGCCTATTCGTCAGCTCCTCCAGGCTCCCGTCTTTGGGGAGGTGGATGTTTCTGTCGGCGAACGCGAGGCATGGTGGGAGGATGTGCGGCGGCAGGAACCGGACTTGATGGGTGTAACACTCATCGACTCGAATGGACGTGAGCTGTGGACGCTGGGGACTTGTCCCAGCGCCGCCCTGATCGCCAGCTTGCCCGGCTTTGCGCCAGAGCCGTCTGTCGCCTCGAGCGTGGCCGGGCGGACTGTACATTTTCCTGCGGGGCAGTTTGTTCTGTCGAGTGCCGATTCCACCCCATGTCTGTTGGCCTATGCAGCCGGCCGGCGCATTGCAGGCTTTTGTCTACGTGAGGCCGCGTTAGCCCCGATCATCCAACATGATGTTTTGCTGGACAAAACTTTGATCGGCGAGACGGGGAAAGTTTATCTGGTTTCCCAATCGCGGATCTGGCCGGGCGGCGTAGAGACCCCTATCGTCAAAATCGCCGGGACGTCGCCAACACGGTCGGTGAGTGGAGTGTATGTGAATCACCTGAACATCCCTGTCATCGGCGCCTATTACCCTGTGGACGATGTGGGCATTGGCGTTTTGGTGGAACAAGCGCAGTCCGAAACCCTGGAATCGACGGACCGCATTGCAGCTACCTTGATTGCGCTTGCCCTGGCCGTTGCGCTGGTGACGACGATTATTGCGGCGATGGTAATCCGTCAGATTACCCGTCCCGTCATCCGTTTGACAGAGTCCGCCGTAGCGATGGCGGAAGGTGACCTGGCGCAGCATCTCGAAGTGACATCGCGCGATGAAATTGGTATTCTGACGTATGTTTTCAATGAGATGGCCGCCGAGCTGAAATCGCTCTATGCGGATCTGGAGGCCAAGGTTGTCGAGCGGACGCAACGGTTGCAGGAGGCGAACTATCAGATCCAGCGCCGCGCTTTGCACCTACAGGCCAGTCAGGAAGTCGGTCAGGCCATTACTTCTGTACGCGACCCGACTTTATTGCTTAATCAGGTTGCGGATTTGATCCGGGATTGTTTTGTGTATGCTTCGGTGGCGATTTATATGGTGGAACCGGGTGGCGGAGAAATACGTTTGCGCGCTCATAGTCCGGCTACTCACAGTGAGACCGTGGTGGATATTGTCGATCAGGGTGCGTGGCCCGAGCGTGTGTATGCCGGCGACGGATCGATTATAGAGCGGGCGGCGCGCAAGTGCGTCACGCAAGTCGATCATCAGTCGACGGACGAGGCCATGGAGTGGTATCGACGTACCCTAAGTCGGGTGGCGCTTCCCCTGCGGATGGAGGAGCGCGTGTTAGGAGTGCTGGCCGTGTTGAGCACCGAACACGAAGGCATCCAAGAGGACGAACTGGAAATCCTGGAATTGCTCGCCGGGCAGGTAACGATTGCTCTAGAGAACGCCAGAGCCTATGAGCGGGAGCGTCTGGCGGCGCAACGTCTGGAAGAGGCGGAGGCCTTCAAAGGACGCTTCCTGGCGAATATGTCTCACGAATTGCGCGAACCTCTGAATACTGTCATCGGTTTTTCGCGTTTGATGATCAAAGGCATTGATGGACCGCTGACTCCCCAGCAAGCTCAAGACATCCAGCGCATATACGATGACGGGCAACGCCTCTTGTTCTTGATCAACGATATCCTGGCGATTTCACAAATTCAGGCCGGCATGTTGGAGCTAAAACTCCAGCCGGTTCAGCTAAAAGATCTGGTCGATGCCATTATGCCCACAGCCAGCGCGTTAGTGCGGGGTAAAGACATCGAACTCACCCACGAAATTCCCGCGGATCTGCCTACCCTGCACGCCGATCCGGCGCGCCTGCGACAGGTTTTGGTTCATCTTTTCAACAACGCGGCAAAATTCACCGCGCATGGGCGGATCGCGCTCAAAGCGTGGTGCAACGAAGACCAGGTTTATGTGAGTGTCAGTGACACCGGTGTGGGTATCCCCCCGGAGGATCTCGAACGGCTGTTTGTCCGCTTCGAGAAGGGGGCCGATAAAGAGGGACGTTGGCAGGCCGGTATTGGCCTGGGATTGGCGTTGAGCAAGGAATTCGTCGAAATGCATGGGGGGCATATCTGGGTCAACAGTGAGGTTAACAAAGGCAGCACCTTCACTTTCTCTTTGCCCTGCTATGTGGGAGATGATGAGGGGAGGAAATGATGAACCGGGATGACATTTCTACCCAGGAAACCTCTGACATCCTGACGCAGATGGTACCCTGGCGGCAAGCGTTATTTGAACGCGTCTTGCGCGTGTTGGCTATCATCGCTTTGCCTATGTTGTTGGTCGGTGGGTACTATGTCTTTGCCAGCGGAGAAATGGTGTATCTGGCTCTGGTGGGACTCATTTACACGGCTATCGTGGTGGGAGCCTACGTGCCGCGCATTCCTTATGTCTGGCGTGTATGGGCGTTGCTGGGCGCGCTCGTGGTATTGGGCGTCAGTGATCTATGGTCTTACGGTTGGGGTGAGGATGGCCGAATTTATCTGCTGACCGCCACGTTGATTGCAACTCTTTTCCTGGGGGGACGTCATGGCACCCTGATGTTGATTGTGTCCTATGTGCTTCTGGCATTGTATGGGGTGCTGGTCAGCTTAGGTGTGATCGCATCACCGCCACCGGGAACCGTTTATACGCCGCTGACATTAGCCAGTGGGTTGGTTGTCTTTATGACGTGTACGACGGCGTTATTTATTTCTTTCAACAATCTGCTGCCGCGTATTTTCGTCAGTTTGCAGCAGAGCACCCAGCTCTCCGCCGATTTGGAATCCCGGCAGCAGGACCTGGCCGAGCGGATGCGCCTTTTGCAGGATTCGAACCTGAGTTTGCAGCGGCGCGCGCTGTATTTGGATGCAACGGCGCAGGTGTTGCAGGACCTCATGACAATTTTCGATGTCGAAGCATTGCTGGAGCGGGCTGTGCAGTCGATCAGCCATCATTTCGACGTGGCCTATGCGGCCATCTTTTTGCCGGACGAAACTGGTACGTGGCTCGTCTTGCGCGCAGCTTCTTCGAGCGCCGGGCGTAAGCTGGTGGACCAGGGGTATCGTCTTGACCGCAGTGACCAGAGCGTGATCGTTCGGGTAGCAGAAACACAGCGACCGCACATTGTTTTGACGACCAGCTCGGCAGCGATGGATGCAGCGCATTTTACCACCAATCCCGACTCATCAACGGTGCGTTCGGCGGTAGTCCTGCCGTTGGTTTTGTCCGGCGAATTATTAGGCGTATTGGACATGCAATCGACCGAGAGCGAGTTCGACCAGGACGATGTGCGCACCTTACAAGGCCTGGCCTGGCAGTTGGCGTTGGCGCTTGACAATGCGCGACGCCTGAATGCGGAAGTCTCTATCTTGGGAACCGCCAACCCCTTCTACCGTTTGGCCGGGCGCCTGGGGACGGCGCAAACTGAAACAGATGTCTATGCCGCGGTCCTGGAAATCGCTCAGGGCTTTAACCCCGGCCAGACCTACGTCGTGCGCGCGGCTCACGAAACGGCCTCCTCGTATGTCGTGGCCGATTGGCGTGGCGAGCGGGTCAACATCCAGCACGTCAGTGGGGATGCCGGAAACTTCGGCGCGGCGTTGGAGATTGGCGCGGCTTTGCCGTCTCCATTACTGATTGCCGATGTAACGGCTGCGCCGGCTCTTCCCCTCCCCGGTTTCCATGATTTTTGCGCCGGCCTGTTGGAGAATGCCGAGAATCGTGGCCTTGCCCTGGTCCCGCTGCGGACGGAAGATGGATTTTTCGCCCTATTGATGGTTTCCTATAACGTCGTCCATCATTTTACACCCCTGGAGACACAGCTTTATCGTCTGATGGGGGAATTGGCGGGTGTGACTCTGGAAAGAATCGCCGTCATTCATGAGACTCAGGTACAGTTAGAGCGGGAGCGTTGGTTGCGTGAATTCGGCGAGCGCGTGGTCCGCATCCCCGATCTGGAAATGATGATGGCGCAGGCGGCGCAATCCCTTCGGGATGTCGTTCAGGCGGATGGCGTGGTCGCCTCCATTGCTTTGCCGGAGTCTCCCTCAAGAGAGGAATCCTAAAAATCTATCACAGTGATGGGTGGGTTGAGCGATGAGTGAACAACGAGAGAGCGTTTTGCAGGCAGGCGCATCCTCTGAAGAAGTCCGACGTTGGCAACAAATACGGCTGCGGCGGGTGCTGAGGATTGTGTTCCTGGTGGTGATCCCGGCCTTGATATTCTTCTCCGCTTATGGGTGGAGAAACGATCAGGTTTGGCTCATTGCGTTCTGTGGGGTGAGTTTTGTGCTGGCCGGCATAATGCAGTTTTGGAAAAAGGCTCCCTACGTTTTGCAGGCCGCCACACTTGTGCTCATGCTCTATTTGTTGGCGGTACTCTCTGTGTATCTGGGAGGACTGAACGGCAGTGGACAGGTCTTTTTGCTGGCGGCTATCTTCGTAGCGGCGATATTTTTAGGAAGACGGACTGCGGCTGTGAGTGTGGGTGTGGCCGTCATCACCATGGGCGTTGCCGGCTGGCTTTTTTCGACGGGACGGCTGGCGGTGCCGGGAGAAATGCCCTTGACGACGACCAACCCCCTTGCCTGGGCCACGTACACTTTGCTCCTGTTGCTGGTCGGCGTCTTGTTTGTCTTGGTGCCGACCTCCATGCTGAGGCATTGGACAGAGACGCTGAACCAGAGCCGTGACAGGGGGCGCGAGCTTGCACTGGACCGCGAGCAAGCGCAGCTAGAGGCGCAACGCCAACGCGATCACGTGGAGCAGTGGAAGTGGGCGGCGACGTTGGGATATGGGCTGACCTCGATGCGCCAGCGGGAGGACCTGGTGTGGCGGGTGGTGCGAGAAATTGCCCAAACTTTCGACGTGCACCAGGTGACGTTATATCTCTTGGAACGCTCTGGCACTGTCCTGATCCCGGCAGCAACGGCCGGTGATCGGGGTGAAGCCTTGCCTCCCGACGGCGGAGACATTTTGATCACCATGCGAGT
The DNA here is from genome assembly GCA_035415725.1 of Anaerolineae bacterium. Taxonomy (GTDB): domain Bacteria; phylum Chloroflexota; class Anaerolineae; order B4-G1; family SLSP01; genus DSWT01. The sequence goes on from DAOOGN010000001.1 coordinate 81,887, forward strand.
GACACCGGCGCGTGCGGCCCAAATCGGTCGGGAGCAGATGGCGCTTTTGCTCCCCGGCGAATTGCCAAGTTTCCCTGAAAGTCGTGTCGAAATCAGCCTGCCATTAAGCGTGCGCGGCGAAGTACTCGGCGTACTGGACATTCACAGTCTGCACTCGACCTTCTCTGAAGAGGAATTACAGATCTTCCGCCTTGTTGCCAACCAGGTGGCGGCCTCCCTGGACGTCCTGCGCTCACTTGAAGAGGCGCAGACCCGCTTGCAAGAGACCCAGATGTTGTACACGCATCATGCGTTGGCTTCTTGGAAAATGCTCCTTGAATCCAGAAATGTGCCATCCTTCACCGCCGGTAAGGTGCCGGAGGCGCAGGTGGCCGTTCTAGCGCAGGAGGCTTTGACGGCGCTGCAACCGCGTTCAGCATGGTTGGACGACGCCGGCATGTATCTGTTGATCGTTCCCTTGGTGATCGGCGGCGGCGCCGTGGGGTATCTGGCTTTCACCCGCGCGGCTGAAAAAGGCGCTTGGGACGTGAATGACCGCGAACTCATGACCATGGCTGCCGAGCGTTTGGCCGTCGCCCTCGATAACACCCGCATGCTCATGGATGCACGGCAACAGCTTCTTTACAACGAGCGGCTGGGGCAGCTCGGCGACCTGATATGGCAAGCGCCGAACCCGGAAGCCATTATGGAACAGAGTGTGCGTGAACTGGGACGTTTCTTTGAAGCCAGCGAGGTCCAACTGTATTTGACGGCGGCGCAAGGCGCAGTGCGCCCTCGACGTGGAACACAGCCTTTAACGTCCCGCCCTGAACAGGGAGAAGCCAATGGATAAAATGCGCAGCGTTATGCGTGTGGAGGGATGTCGTCGATGAGCTTATCTCCTGGAAATCCAATGTTACAATTGCTGACCTGGGTAGCGGCCCTGGTGGAGGTGATTTTGTCCCTCTACATCCTGATCCTCGATGCGCGTCACACCACCAACCGTCATGTAAGCCTGCTATCTTTTCTCCTTTTCCTGAATAACGTGGCTATGGGGTCGCTGCTGGCGGCAGATAGCGCTGATCAGGCGCTTTTCCCGACGCAACTTTTTGCTGCCACAGTGCATGCGGTTGTTCCGGCGGCAACCGTTGCGGCGGTGGTGCTGTTACGACCGGCCTGGTTGCGGAATCGCTGGCGCTGGGTCTGGTGGCTGAATTACCTGGCGCTAGCCTTGCCGATAGTTGCCACGGCGTCGGATGTTATTTTTGGAACGCGGATTTGGTACTTCGGCTTCACGGCAAGCACGTATGCCGGCGGTTATTTGCCTTTGCGCGACTATGTATCCCCGACATTGTATATGCCGGCCATTATTTTCTATGGCGCGGCGATAGGAGCGGCCCCTCTGATTCCGGTTTTCGGCGTACTGCGTGATAAACAATCCACTACCGAACAACGCCGGATGGCGCGCGTGATCATGGGCGGCACCCTTGTGATTTGGATCATCCAGGGCGGTTTGCACTCATTGCTCGATCCCGCCTTGTCGACTGTCCTGGTGACTCTTGTGCTTGCCGGCACTTACGTTTACGTTTTCTTCCGTCAGATGGTGGTTGAGCGGCGCGTGCAGCGCGGGCGACTGCAAAACCGTCTGACTGCTCTGCTCTTATCCATCATGCTGCCTGTTTTGATCATCGGGGTTTTGTTAGTCAGTACCCAGGCGCGGTTGCTGCTCAGGCGCAGTGAAACAAAGCGCCTCGGCACAGTAGCGAGTTTGATCGTGGGCGCCGTCGATATCAAGGCCAACGTTTCGATACAAGACATGCAGCAATTGATTCGTCTGGCCGTGGCCGAGATCGGCGACACCGGCGTGGTTTACGTGATCGACAGCAACGACCGGATGGTTTTTCATTCGGAGTTGGATTTAAACCTGGTGAGTGCCGATGATCCCTTGCTCGACGTCAGCCATTTGCCGCCGGTGCTCGCCTTGCGTCAAGGGCGGGCGGACGAATTGATAATCTTCACGGATGACGCCGGCACACGTTGGTGGGCCTATGCTACGGCACTGGGTCTTCTGGAGCGGAGCGTGATTGTGCAGCAACAGGAAGCCGCCATCACCCAGGATATGCACAGTGTCCTGACATTCTCGTGGGTGGTGGTGGGGATAGGCAGTGCTGTGCTGCTCGTTTTGGGATTCTTGACGATCCGCTATTCCCTCTTGCCGATGGCGTCGTTGACCGCAACGGCGCAGGCTGTTGCGGGCGGCGATTTAACCCGCGTTGCCGCCATCGAGAGTGAAGATGAAATCGGCGCGTTGGCACAGGCTTTCAACCGTGTGACTGCCCAGCTCAATGATTTAATCGGCAGTCTCGAAGCGCGTGTTGCCGAGCGCACGCAGGAAGTCGAACGGCGCGCAGAATACCTTGCCATTACCGCCAATGTAAGCCAGGTGGTGGCTTCTATTTTGGATGTCGACACACTGCTGAAGCGTGTGGTGCACCTCATTGCAGAACGATTCGGTTTTTACCATACCGGCATCTTCTTGCTCGATGACACCCGTGAATGGGCCGTCTTGCGCGCCGTCTCCTCAGAAGGTGGCGAGCGTATGTTGGCGCGTGGACATCGGCTGCGGGTGGGAGAACAAGGCATCGTTGGCTATGTCGCCGGTTCGGCGCGGGCACGCATTGCCCTCGACGTTGATGAGGATGCCGTGTGGGTGCAAAACCCCGACTTGCCGGCCACGCGGTCGGAAATGGCTTTACCCTTGAGTGTGGGGCAAGAGGTGATCGGTGTGTTGGACGTACAGAGCCAGGAGCCCGAGGCTTTTGGCGCCGAGGACATCACCACCCTGCGCATTTTGGCCGACCAGGTCGCGGTGGCGATCCGCAACGCCGAGTTGTTCGAAGAGAGCCAACGGACGTTGCAGGAGTTGCAGAAATCATACGGCGAGGAAGTGCGCGAGGGATGGGCGCAGCGCCCTTCGCCGGTCGTCGGATACCGCTATACGCCGTCGGCCGTCGCGCCGCTGACCTCGAATGCCGCCTTACCGCTTCTGGAGACGCCCGCGCCTTACGTAGCGGTCGATAACACCTTAATCGTTCCCCTGCAAGTGACCGGCGGACAGGCCTTTGGCACGTTGCGCATGCGCCGCGATGTGGCGCAACCGTGGGTCAGCCAGGACATTGCCTTCGTGGAACGCGCCACGCAGGAAATTGCCCAGGCGTTGGAAGTGGCGCGTCTGCTCGAAGAGAGTCGTCGCCATGCGGCTCGTGAAACGCAGGTCAACGAGATTGCCAGTCGTTTCTCGCGTGCTCTGGACGTTGACGTGGTGTTGCAGACGGCGGTGCGCGAGCTGGGGCGCTTAGCGGGCGTTGCCGAAGTTGCCGTGCAGCTTGATTTCCCCGAATCGATTTCGGATTTAGGCGCGGGTGCGGCGACGCGAACCCATCGTCAGGCATAAGGGGGAGACATCATCATGGATCGTGAGGTAGGACAAAGACTCGCCGACGTAGTTGCGACGTCGCATAAAAAACGACCGGCTCTGGGGATTGTGACCCATCAGATTTCTGGCGCAACGGCCTGGTGGCTCGGCGCGGCCGAAGTGGCGCGGCAGCAGGATGTGGACCTGTTTATCTTGAATGCCGGTAATGTAGGAGCGGAAGGCAACATCGACGATAACATTCCTTATGCAGTGCATCATCTGATCGATCCAGAACGTCTCGATGCGTTGATTTTAGTGCAGTGGTGGCCTGCACGCCAGGTCTTTGAAGCGTTCTACAACCGCTATTACCGCCCGTTGCCGGTGGTGAATCTGCACCGGCATTATGAAGGCTATCCCGGCGTTTCTGTGGATAACTCCAAGGGCATGATGAGCTTGCTGCGTCATCTCATCGAGGTCCACGGATATCGTCGTTTGGCCTACATCGCAGGTCCACCCGGCAACCCTTCGGCGGAGACGCGTTATGCGGCTTATGTGGCGGCCCTGGCGGAATATGACATTCCTTTAGACGAAAACCTCATCGTTCCCGGTGATTTTTCCGCGCCGTCCGGGGCTAACGCCGTGCGTATGCTCCTGGACGAACGGGGTTTACGCCCGGCACTCGATTTTGAGGTCATCGTGGCCGCGAACGACTATATGGCTTTGACCGCCTTGGAGGAACTCCAACAGCGCGGCATCCGCGTCCCCCTGGACGTGGCGTTGGTCGGGTTCGATGACGTGGCCGATAGCGCCTATGCCATGCCGGCTTTGACCACGGTGCGTATGCCCAATTACGAAATGGGGCAAACGGCGGCTGAAATTGCCTTGGCGATGATAAAGGGAGAACCATTCGAGCCATATACGCTGCTGCCGGGTGAAGTGGTCGTGCGTCAGTCGTGCGGCTGTTTCACCTCGCCGCTGGCCGACTCCAGCGAGTCGATCCAGATGCCGGTGGTCACTGGCGCGCCGCCCGCCGGTGGACCCCCAGACCTTGCCGGCGGCCCGCCTGGCGGTCCAACACCGGAACAACTCCAATATGCTATAGCTGAATTGTCGCAGAGCATAGGGCCGGCTGGAGCGGTCCTCCAGGCCAACTGGGCTGAGGAGATCCTCACGGCCTTCAGTGCGGCGCTGGCCGTCCCGCCGGATGGTACATCGGCCGCTTCCCGACGCTTGTTGGGCGTCCTTTATGACATTCTGCGACGATTATACCTCCACGGTTACGATATGCTGGGGGTGGGGCGGACGATGCTTTTTGTACTGCGGCGCTGCATGCAGCCCACCTTGGCCGACTTTCAACAGATGCGGCGCGCCGAGAATGTTTGGCAGCATGCCATGGCTTTTATGACAGACGTGGCGCATCAGATGCAGTCGGTGCAACAACACGCTGCGGAGACTTACCTTGGGCAGTTGCACGCCATTGGCGAAAAGTTGATCACGACCTTCGATATGACACACTTGCTCGATTTGATCGCCCGCGAGCTGCCGCGGCTGGATATCCCCGGCTGCTACATCGCTTTGTACGAAGGGCCGCGACCTTCCCATGAAGAGGTCCGGCTGGTGATGGCCTATAACGCCCAGGGACGTAACCCCCAGGGTGTCGAAGGGCGGCGTTACCGGGCGGGCAAGCTGTTGCCGGATGAACTGTTGTTGCCTGAGCGGCCAGCGATGTGGGTGGTGACACCTCTGTACTTTCAGGAAGTGGCGCTGGGTTTTGCGTTGTTTGAAGCGGAGAAGATGCCGGGCGAAGTGTATGAAACGTTGGGCCATCAGATCAGTAGTGCGTTGATGGGCTCGTTGTTGGTGCAGCAGCAGGAAGAAGCGCAGCGAGAAGCGGAGGCCGCGCGCCGGCGGGCGCAGGCGACGTTGAGCGAGGTGTTGACCACCCGTTCCATAACTGACCAGGTGCGCCAGGCAGCAGACACCGAAGCTGTCCTGCGGGTGGCGTTGGAGTCGTTGAGCCAGGTGCTGGGTGCGACGATGGCGGTGGCCCGTCTGGGAACGCGCGAGCAGCTTCTGGAAGCCGCGGCCGGCGTCGAAACGCCGGAGTCTGTTACCGACAAAATTCTGGCACCATGAACAAAAAAGTCCGGACTGTCGCCGTTCATCGGTCACCAGTGGTATGCAGAGACACGCAGGGTAGGAGAATTCGTGAAGTTCGTGGTGAAAATCATGTCTGACTCCGGCTTGTCCGGGTGAGGAGTAAGGATGGCGCATCAGGCAAGAACACGTGAAATATCCTCTTCTGAAACGGTTCGTGACGCTCGTCGCGAGGCGACAACACGTCCTACCATTGGACTGCTGGTTGCCGAAACCTCCTCGTTGTGGGGGCAGTCGCTGTTGCAGGGTGTGACGGATGCCGCTGAGGCGTTGGATGTGAATCTGTTATGCTTCGTGAGCAGTACGCTGCCGGGAGAAAATGTTGAGGATGGCAAAAACATCTTCGACTTGATCGATCCTGATTTCCTGGATGGTATTATTGTATCGGGTAACATTGCTTATGCAACAAAACCCGAAACACTTCATGCCTTTATCGCTAGACTCAGAAGTGTTCTTCCTCTCGTGGGTATCGTGATGGTCCATGAAGGCCTCCCCTCTGTTCTGGTCGATGGCTTCAGTGGCATGTATGCTATGATCAAGCACTTGATCGAGGTCCATGGATGTCGCCGGTTGGCCTTCATTCGTGGTCCCGTGGGCAACTTCGACGCCGACGAACGGTACCGCGCCTATACCACGCTGCTCGAAGAATATGGCATCCCGTTCAATCCTGACCTGGTTGAGGTGGGCAATTTTACGGAGGGGCGGGCAGCGATGAAAGCCTTATGGCCGCGCATGATGGCTATAGCGCGTGAAGAGGGAGAGACAACGCCCTGGGCCGTCGTCTCTGCCAACGACGATATGGCAATCCAGGCGATAGAAACATTGCGGAGCTACGGTGTGCATATTCCTGAAGACGTACTTGTGGTGGGTTTTGACGACACGGTCGCGGCGCAGAATTTGGATGTTCCCCTGACGACAGCGCGGCAGCCGACTCCGACGATGGGGCGGCTGGCCGTGGAGCTGATGGTGCAACGGCTGCGTGGAGAAGCGGTGCCGGAGAGAGTGATGGTGCCCGCTGAAATGATAGTGCGTCGCTCATGTGGCTGTCTGCCTGAAGCTGTGTTGCAAATCCCCGTTCAGGCGACAATGAAGGTCACCGGCGAGCCTCTCCCGGTCTTCACCGGAGTACCCGAGCCGCTATGGAATGCTTTTATGGCTGCGGTGAATGGACAGCCGGCTGAGGGTTTTCTGACCTTGTTCGATCAGGCCTTGCGTCAGACGCAATATGAAAGCCAACGCCTGGCAGACTGGCAATTTGTTCTCACGGAGATGCGGCGGCACACCTTGACCTACCTGAGCGATCCCGACGCCCGCGGTCGCGCCGAGAACCTTTTCCAGCAAGCCCGTTTGTTAGTGGGAGAAGCTGAAAGACAACAGGAAGCATACCGCCGACAACGCTTTGAACGGCAAGAAACACTTCTATCTCAGATTGACAATACATTGCGGGCGACTTTGCACTTGCCGGAATTGGCGTCGGCTTTGAACGGATTATTCCCGGCTATTGGCATCGAATGTTGTTTCGCCTCGTTGTATGACGCCAGAGATGCTGCGACCCAATATGCACGTTTGCTTTTTGCCTACGACACTTCCTGCGCCGACGGCGCTCCACAAGTCGAGTTGTATACCGACGGGCCGCTGTTCCCGTCGCAACAGTTGGTTCCGCGGAAAATTGTGGTTGAAGAACACCGGCGGACTCTCCTGGTGATAGGGCTTGCCTTGCAGGAGCAGCAGCTTGGCTTTATGGTGGTGTGGGGTGGCCCCCAATGGCAAGTGTATCCACGCCTGGCACAGCGTTTGAGCGATGTCATCTTCAGGGCGACGCTGATGCGGGAGCAGGAGCGCGCCCGGCATGAAGCGCTGGAAGCGGAGCGGCGGGCAGAAGAGTCACTGCGGGATGCGTTGGTGGCGCAGCGACGTTACGTTCATGGCGCGTGGCAGGAACGTGCGGAACCCGTCGGGGGTTATATGTACTCCCCCGACGCGCAGGGGGTGACTGACAGCGCCTGGCTGCCGGAGATGACGGATGCCGTGCAACGCGGTGACGTGGTGGTGACGCAGGACAGCACTGGCGGGCAAACCCTGGCTGTGCCGGTGACATTGTACGGGGAAGAAATGATCGGGGTTTTGGGATTCAAGGCTACGGATGCTGTGCCCTGGAGTGAGGAGCATATCACCCTCGTCCGCACCATCGCTGCAGAAGTGGCCCTGGCATTGGAAACGCAGCGACTGCTGTCTGAAGTGCAACGGCGCGCTTCCCGGCTCCTCGCGGCGGCGGAGATTTCACGGGTAGCGACTTCCATTCTCACCCTGGACGAATTGCTGCCACAAGCCGTGAACTTGATCCGTGAGCGGTTCGATTTGTATTATGCGGGTATTTTTCTGGTCGATGAGGACCGGCGGTGGGCTGTCTTGCGCGCCGGAACCGGTGAGGCCGGGCGTATGATGTTGGAACGCAACCACCGCCTGGAAGTCGGTGGCGCTTCGATGATCGGCATGTGTGTGGCCCAAGGTGAGGCGCGCATCACGTTTGATACGCGCCACGAAGCCATCCATCGTCACAACCCCCTGTTGCCCGACACCCGCTCGGAACTGGCGTTGCCGCTGTTCAGTCGCGGCCGCGTGATCGGCGCCATGACCATCCAGGATACACGGCCGGGCGCTTTCACCCGTGAAGACATCACCACGCTGCAAACGATGGCCGATCAACTCGCCAATGCTATTGAGAACGCTATGTTACTGCGCCGTATGGAGCAGAATATGCACGAACTGGAGGCGGCATCGGGGCGTTTGACCCGCGAGTCGTGGCAAAACTTCCTGGCAAATTATCGGCGGACCTTTGGCTATCGCTATCGTCTAATCGACGTTGAGCCGACGCATGACCTGTCACCCGTAGCGCAGACGGCCCTCGAACAACAGGTGCCGGTCGTGACGACGGTGGCGGCAGAGTCTGAGGATGGGCGCGTGCAAGGCGCGTTGAGTGTGCCCCTCCGGGTGCGCAACGAAGTCATAGGAGTGCTTGACCTGCGCTTTGAGAATGCCGTTGTCTCCCCCGAAGCTATCAGTCTGGTGGAGGAGGTAGCTGCCCGCTTGGGTTCGGCTTTAGAGAGCGCCCGCCTGCTCGAAGAATCGCGCCGCGCTGCCGCGCGGGAGCAAACCACGGCCAGAGTCACCAGCAGTCTGCGCGAGAGGCTGGAGATGGATGCTGTGCTGAAGAATGCGGCGCGCGAGTTGCGCGCGGCGTTGGACCTGTCGCGGGTGGCGGTACGTTTGGCCCCCCCCATGACGGAAGGGACCTCCCAGGAGACCAATGCAGGATGAGAGGACCACAGCACAGCCACATTTGGCTGATAGCTGACCGCTGAGGGCTAATCGCTGAAGGCTAATCGCTGAAGGAAATGAAACGATGACATTCAAGTTTGGAAACTGGCCTATCTTTTACAAGATCATGTTTACCATCATGATCATCGTGTTTTTCGCCTTGACGATCACGACGGCTATCCACGTCAATGTCCTGCGCACACAGATGCGTGAACAGATCGGGGCGCAATTTGCATCGCTGGCAGACACGCGGGTGGAATATATCGTGGACACGCTTACAGAGCAGATCACCCTGCTACGCAGCATCGCTCTCGATAGCACGGTTGTGGGAACGCTGGAAACGGCTAATGCACGCTACAGTGATGATGCGTCGACCAATGAGTACATGTTGCTTGACACCGACCGCCAGTGGATTGCTGCGCCCGATGACAGCGCTCTGGTGCAATCCATCGTCGATCCCACGCAAAATGCGTTGACGGCGCAGTTGCTCGCCCACGCGGAGACCTTGGCGACTTATGGCGAAGTTCTCATAACTGATCGCTACGGGGGACTGGTCGCCGCGACACGGCGGACCACGGATTACTATCAGGCCGATGAAGACTGGTGGCAGGCCGTGTATGCCGGCGGCAGAGGCGCCTTTTACATCGGCCAACCGGCTTATGATGAGAGTGCCGGGTACATCGCGGTCAATCTGGCCGTGCCGATCTATTCCCCTCAAAATCGGGTGCTGATCGGTGTGTTACGTTCTACTCTGAACATGGATCTCATCTATCAAGCCATGAAGCCATGGGGGGAAACTACCGTAACCCTTGTTAATGAAGACCGCGTGATTCTGGCCGATTCGAACCCCCAGCGCGTGGGGCAAAGCATACCTTCCTCGTGGCCGGTGCGCACGGGCAGTATCGGCGCGACGTGGCTGGAGGCCCGCGACGACGCCGGCCAGGTGTTGTTGATCGGGCGCGCGGCGACAGCCGATGCCGCCGTCGATGGCGAGATGGCGGCGGCGATTCGCCCCTTGGGATGGTCGCTGTTCATTTACCAGCCCCAGGCCGTTGCCTTGGCTCCGCTCACCCGGGCGATCTGGCTTGACGTGGGAGTTGCCATCCTCCTTGTTCTTCTGGCGGCGCTCGCCGCCGTGCTAATATCACGGCGGCTGGTCAACCCCCTGGTGCAGATCCTTGCTGTGGTGCGGCAATGGATGGCCGGCGACCGCACGCAGCGCGCCCCGGTCTACGGGCACGACGAGACCGGTGAATTGGCCACCTCATGGAACCAAATGGCCGATGAAATCCGGCAACTGGAACAGGCAGCCGCGCACCGTTTGGCAGAGCGTGAAAGCGAACAGAAGCGACGGGCCCGTGATCTGAACGTGACGACGCTGGTGGGGAATGTCATCTCCGTGACCTCGAACTTACCAGAATTGCTCCCCAAAGTGGCCGATCTTATACGTGAGCAGTTTGAACTGTACTACGTAGGACTGTTTTTGCTGGACGATACCGCTGAATGGGCCGTGTTCTATGCCGGAACCGGTGATGTCGGTAAACGCCGCTTGGCGCAAGAATATCGGGTGCAATCTACGCAAGGACTGGTGGGACGTTGTGTGGCCGGTGGAAGTGCTCTTGTCGTCCGTGAAGATGAGGCGGATAGCGATCTGGTGGATAAGTCGGGACTGCCGGATACGCGCGCGGCCGTGGCCCTGCCGTTGCGCTCGCGGGGACAGATCCTCGGCGCTATCGAAGCCCATAGCTATCAACGCGATGCCTTTGACGCCGAAAGCATCATTGTCTTGCAAACGATTGCCGATCAAGTGGCGGTGGCGATTGACGGTTTGCGCCTGTATGCCGAACGCCAGGAAGCAATGGAGAGTCTCCAGCGCGCTTACGGTGAAGCCGCCCGCGAAGCATGGACGGCGCTGTTGTTGGGCCGCGCCGCCGGAGCAGAAGGTTATCAGGCGGAGATCAGAGGCCTGGCGGCGTTGCCTCCCACGCCGCCGGATACCTGGCGTGCCGACGCCCGGGTGGCCTGGAAGGAAGGACGTGTTGTCACGGGTGTGGAAGAGAACGGCGAGGCCGTTTTGGCATTGCCGATTCGTCTGCGCGATGAGGTCATCGGCGTGATTGATGTGAGCAAGCGTAAGGATGCCGGTGATTGGTTGCCGGAAGAAATCTCTCACCTGGAAGAACTGGTCGAACAGGTGGGATTGACGTTAGAGAGTTCCCGGTTTTATCAGGAATCGCAACGCGCCGCCGCGCGCGAACAACTCTTGCGTGAAATCTCGGAGCGCATTCGTGTCGCCGTCGATGTGGACTCGGTGATGCGCATTGCCGCCAGGGAAATCGGCGACGTGTTACAACGCCCGGTCTTCGTCTATATTGCAGATGAATCACAACGTTCAACGCCGGCGGGTACGGCCCCGGGAGTACAACCATGAAAAAAGAAGAAACGACGATGCGCGAAAATAACGCGACAACTTCCTCGCTGGATACGCAGCAGCAGAAAACCCGTCCCACGATCGGCTTGTTCACGTATGGGTTGGTTGATACGATTGGTGCAGCGCTGTGGCAGGGGGTGGAAGAAGCGGTGCGTGAGCATGATGTCAATCTGGTCTGCTTCTCCGGCGGCACCTGGCACGATTTTACGGGGGATACGCTGGCGGCCAATGTGTTATATGACTTTGTCAGCGCGGAACGCATCGACGGGCTGATCATTTGGGTGGGGCTATTGCATCACGTCGACCCTGAGGTGGCCAGGGATTTTTATCGACGCTATGCTCCCATTCCGGTTGTGAGTATTGGACTGCAATTAGCAGGTATCCCTACCGTGATGGCGGATAATTATGCGGGGATGTACAGTGAAGTGGAACATCTGGTAGGGCACCATGGTTATTCTCGCATTGCCTTTATCCGCGGCCCTGAAGGCCATGAAGAGGCCGAGGATCGTTACCGCGCTTATCAGGATGTCCTGGCAGCGCATGGTATAAACGTGGACCTTGAGCTGGTCACGCCGGGCAATAACCAGCGGTCGGGTGGGGGGGACGCCGTCAAGATATTGTTCGACGAGCGACGTTTGCGCCCGCAGGTCGATGTCGAAGCTATCGTGGGCGCCAACGACAATATGGCTTTCGGCGCACTGGAGGCGCTTCAGGCGCGGGGGATTGCCGTTCCCCATGAAGTTGCCGTGGTCGGATTCGATGATTCTGCCGAAGGATTATATTCGCTGCCGACGATGACCTCGGTGCCGTGGCCCGGATATGCGCAGGGCCGTCAGGCCGTCGAATTGTTGATGGCGCTTTTGCATCACGCTGACGTCCCGGCGTTGACGCGCGTTCCCACAACGGCGGTCATCCGTGAGTCATGTGGCTGCGTGATCCCGGAGGTGGTGCGTGCGGCCGAGGTGCCTGCACTGCGCCCTTCTGCACGGCGCCAGACGGATACGATGGCTGCGGTGCGCGACGTGATGGTGGCCGAGATGGCGCAGGCCCTGGCGGCGATTCAGGTGGACGCCGCGCTGTTGGCCGGATTGGTGGATGCTTTCATCGGTGAGTTTGCCGCCTCTCCTTCCAGGGGCTTCTTGCCGGCTCTGGAGGCGCTTTTGTGGCAAACTGTGGCCGCGGGCAGCGATGTGAATGCCTGGCACCATGCCGTCTCCATTTTACGCCGCCATGCGCTTCCTTATATGAGGAATGAGGCTGTGCGTTCTCGTGCCGAGAATCTCTGGCAGCAAGCTCGCATCATGATCGGCCATGAAGCACAGCGGGCACAGGCGCGTTTAGGCTGGCGCGCGGAGAGCCGGGCGGCAGCAATACGTTATTTTGCGCAGATGTTGGCCTCGGCGACGGACTTGGCCGATTTTGCCCACATCCTGCCGCAGCAACTCCCATCTCTGGGAATTCCAGGATGTTCTATCGCGCTGTTTGAGGACCCGGAGAAACCTCTCCATGTCCGTTTGTTGGTGGCGCGCGATGGCACATCGACTCAGGAAACGTCCATTTTCCCGGCGCGATTGTTGCTACCGGACTCACTATGGCATCAGGAGAGCCGCTTTAGCCGCGTGCTGGAGGCGCTGTATGTGCGTAGCGCGCGCTTGGGGTATGTGCTTTTTGAGGTTGGGCCACAGGACGGCAGCCTCTATGTCACACTGCGGGAGCAGATCAGCAACGTCTTGCGCAGTTTGCTTTTGATGGACGAGACTCGCCGGGTGCAAGCGGCGCTCCAGCAATCCTATGCTGAAGTGGAACAGCAAGTGGCTAGCCGCACGGCTGACTTGCAGCACGAAATCGCCAATCGGGAGACCTTGTCTGAACGGCGTGCTCTTCAGGTGCAGACGATCACGGTAGTCTCCCAGGAGATCGCCGCGGCGCCGACGTTGGACGAATTGTATCGCCGGGTAGTCACGCTGATCAAGGAGCGCTTTGACTACTATCACGTTCAAATCTTTCGCTACGACCCGCAGGTTCGCGCCGTCCGGCTGGTCGCCGGCTACGGTGAGGTGGGGCAGAAGATGCTGGAGGCCGGCTATTTCATCGACATGGGTGTGGGCATTGTCGGAACGGCGGCGGAGACCGGCGAACCCGTCCTGGCAAACGAGGTGACGCCGGATCCTCAGTTGCCGGAAACCCAAGGCGAGTTGGCGGTGCCCATTAAGTTGCGCGAGCAGGTTTTCGGCATCCTGGATGTGCAGAGCAACCGCGTCGGGGCGCTCACACTGGATGACCAACTCTTGTTGGAGCAGTTGGGGGGGCAGATCGCCATTGCCATCGAAAACACAAGCCTGCGTGAAGAGATGGAAGAGCGCTTGCAAACGTTAAATATGATTCAAGAAGCCATGGCCCGTGAGGGATGGGAAGTACTGCGGGCGCAGCAGCGTGGCCTCAAGGGGTACGCCTATGAAGGAGGCGTTGTGCACCCCTTGACCCAGGTCCCTGCCGCAGAGTATACCGTTCCCGTCGTCGCGCAGCAGGATCAGGTCATAGGCTGTCTGGGTGTTCAGGAGGACCCGGCGCGCCCTCTCTCCGCAGAAGAACGCGCGCTCCTGACGGCGATAGCGGAGCAGGTTACCTCGGCGCTAGACAGAGCGCGCTTGTTCGAGGATACCCGCCGGAGCGCCGCGCGCGATCAGCTTATCGGTGAACTGGGGACACAGATGCGAGCTTCGTTGGATATCGACCAAGTGCTTCAGACCGCCGTGCGTGAAATGGTCAATACGTTGAACTTGGCGCGCGTCGAAGTACGGTTGAGCAGCGAAGAGTCAGTCGGTGCGGCGGCAGAGGAGGTCAATGTATGAATGTCTTGTTGACAGCTCAATCGCTGCAGGGCATCACGTGGTTGGCTGGTTTGTTGGCATTTATCCTTGTCTTCTATATGCTGTTGCTGAATTCGCGTCACACGGTCAATCGGCATATCAGCCTGTTGATGTTTTGGCTCGCTATTTATGCCTTTGCGCTAGGCGAGTTGATAGGCGCAGTAAACATCGATCAGACACGGACATCAATGTGCCTGTTGGCAATGATGGCGGGTTCCCTTCCTGTAGGAATCTTGCTGGCCTCAATTGCACTCCTCACCCCGCAATGGATGCATGGACGCCAACGCTGGATAGTTTGGCTCCTGTATGTGCTCCAGGTGCTGCCTATCCTATTGACTGCCAGCGACGTACTTGGTAAGACGCAATTGTGGTATAGCCCTTATACCGATCCGCATTATGCCGGTGGCTATGTGCCTCCCCTTTACATTCAGGGTAACGTCGCCAATGTGTTGTGGCCGTTTTATCAGTATGGTGTACCCGCATTGACGTTGCTTTTTATTGTAAGCACGTGGTTGCAGCGCCAAGCGACATCTGTGACCCGCCGGCATAGCGGAGCGTTAGCAGGGGGCCTAAGTGTGGCTTATTTGCTGTATTTTGCGCTGCCGTCCACTATGCTGCCTGGTGCCTCAGCGACGGCCTCCATTGTCGTCATCATAGCAACCTATACCTACTTTGCCTTCCGGCAAATGACGATAGAGCAACGGATGCAGCGGGGACGTTTGCACTCGCGTTTAGTTGGTCTTACACTGATCGTGGCCCTACCTATTCTGGTGGGAGTATTAGCCTTTGTGCTCATTCAGTCGCTAGAAGTGATGGAAGGGCAGGCTTTTGAGAAACTCGAAGCCACCAATAAACTTGTGGCGGCCAACGTACAACTATGGCTGGACTTCAACAGCCGTGCATTGCAGCAATTGGTGGCCTTGCCGCAGATCCGTAGTATGGACCCGGAGGAGCAACGGCCGGTTCTGCAGGTGATGGAAAGCGTCTATCCCTACATTTATCTGGTCAGCACGACCGACCTTAAAGGCATGAACGTCGCGCGTAGTGATGACGCTCCGCTGACAGACTATAGCGACCGCGAGTGGTTCCGAATGGCCCGTCTCGATGTGGTGGTTCACGAAGTGGTTATCGGGCGCACGAGTGGCCAGCCGGCGCTGGTCATGGCCACGCCTATTCGTGGACAAGGCCCCTTACCGATTGGCGCCTTACCGGTTGGCGTAGGAATGTTTGCGACCACGCTGGAACAAATGTCCCGCGACATTGCGGCGACTCGCTTTGGCGAGTCGGGTATCGTCTATGTCGTCGATGCGCAGGATCGGATTGTCATGCACCCCGATGCGGCAGTAACCAGTCAAATTCTGAATATCCACGATTCTCCTATTATCCAAAAAATGCGCGTCGATAAAGAACAAGAGTTTAACTTTGTCGATGCGGATGGTGTGCGCTGGCAGGTGTATGCTCAGGTCCTCCCCAACGGATGGGGCGTGATTGTGCAGCAAGAGTGGGATGAGCTGCATCGTCCGCTGCTTGACGTCGGTGAAACCGGAGCGGTAGTAGCCATTGCCGGCGCCACTTTGCTTGGCGCGTTGATGTTCTTTACGATGCGCCAGGCTTTTCTGCCTATCGACGCGCTTACTGTGACGGCCACGGCGATTGCGGAAGGTGATCTGACCCGCACGGCGCCGGTGATGAGTGAGGACGAATTGGGGGTGTTGGCGCGTACCTTCAATAGCATGACCGCGCAGTTGCGCGAGTCCATTGACACGTTGGAACAGCGGGTGGCTTCCCGTACCCTCGATCTGGAACGTCATTCTGCCTACCTGGCGGCTTCAGCGGAGGTCAGCCACGCGGCGGTGTCGATTTTGGACCCCGATATATTGATTCATCAAGTTGTCGATTTGATCCGCGAGCGTTTTGATCTCTACTACGTCGGCTTGTTCCTGGTCGATGAGACGAAAACATGGGCGGTGCTGCGTTCCGGCACCGGGGCGGCCGGCGCAGCGATGTTGGCGCGTCAGCATCGTATCCGTGTAGGCGAAGGGATGATCGGATGGAGCATCGCCAACGCCGAAACACGCATCGCTTCACACGCCGAGCTGGATGAAGTGCGTCTGGTCAACCCGGAACTGCCGGAGACGCGCTCTGAGGCGGCTCTGCCGTTGCGCTCACGCGGGCAAGTGTTAGGGGCGTTGACCGTGCAGAGCAGTCACCCGGATGCCTTTGATCCGGAAAGCGTGGCGGTGTTGCAGACGATGGTCGATCAGGTTGCCGTCGCCATCGACAACGCGCGTTTGCTGGCGCAGGCGCAAGCGGCACTGGAGTCCGAACGCCGCGCCTATGGCATCGTCTCGCGCCAGGATTGGAACCGCCTGGCGCGGGCCCGCGTCGAATCGGGCTATGCCGGTGTACGTCAGGCCGCGGCTACCCAAGAGGTGGCAGTGCTCGTGGCGCAGGGCGAATGGAGTCCTGAGATGCGCACCGCGCAGCGGACGCAGCAGAGTGTTTCCGGGCAGCAAAATGGGATGCCGACGCTTGCTGTCCCCATTGTGGTGCGCGATCAGGTTGTGGGCGTGTTGAACTTCAGCAAGAGCGCAGAGGCCGGCGGACTCGCGCCAGGAGCTACCTGGACCCGTGAGGAAATCACCTTGCTTGAGGCTCTCGCCGGACAATTGGGGCAGGCACTGGACGTCGCCCGGCTCTACCGCCAGACAGTGCTGCGCGCGGCCAGAGAAGGTGCCATCCGCGAAATCTCGGATCAGATGCAACGGGCGACCGATATGACGGCGTTGATGCGTATCACAGCGGAGGCTTTAAACCGGACGCTTGGCGGCTCGCGCGTCTATGTGCACTTGGGCGTCGCTGCGGGTACGGACGCGCCCCCTGCCGCGGTTGAGCAGACGGACGGAGGAGATCATGGCGACACAAAGTAGACGCAGGAAAAAAGCGCCGGTCAGCCCGGCGCCATCACGCCAGAAACGACTTACCCTCGGTCTTTTCATCGATAGTTTGGCGATGGGATACCAGAACGCATTGTTTCATGGCGTTGATGCGCTGGCGCGCGAGCGGGATGTCAATCTACTCGTCTTTGTCGGGGGCGCTCTGCATCCGGCCGGATCGCCGGCTATTCCCGATAATGTGCTTTATGAACTGTGGGATGAAAACAACGTGGATGGGTTGATTCTGTCTTCTGGAGCCATCGGAACGGGGATCAGCCTGGAGGAAATGCAGATGTTTTCTGAGCGTTTCCGTTCTTTGCCGCAGGCCAGCATTGCCTTGCCGCTGGAAGGCGTACCCAGCGTGTTGATGGACAATTACATGGGTATGCGTGCCGTGGTCCAGCATCTTGTTGAAGACCATGGCTATCGTCGTATTGCTTTCTTTCACAAGCAAGAAGGCCACGCCGAGAACGACGCCCGCTATAACGCCTACGTGGATGTGTTAGCTGAGCATGGGATCGCCGTTGATCCCCATCTTGTGATTCCTGGCGTTCACTATAACACTCCTGAGACCGGCATGCGTTTACTGTTCGATGAGCGGCAACTGCGTCCGCGAATCGATGTTGAGGCTCTGGTGGCCGTCGATGATAGAGTGGCGCTCCAGATATTGGACATTTTGCAGGCCCGTGGCATCCGTGTGCCCGATGATGTGGCGCTGGTTGGATTCGACGACATCGAGGATAGCCGCTATGTGACCCCGGCATTGACGACGGCGCGGCAGCCTTTGCATACCCAGGGACGACGTGCGGCAGAATTGGTGCTGGCGCAGCTTCAGGCCGAAAGCGAAGTCGCCCGTGGCGCCGTAGCTCTGCAAACGCGACTACAAGCTGATTTGATCGTTCGGCGCTCCTGCGGTTGTCTGGATACGACCGTCCGGCGGGCGCAAGTCGAAGATCGCCGTGAGGGAGGCATGCTTGCCGATATTGCCCTCTCTCTCGATGCAGCCTTGACCGCGCGCCGGGAAGAAATCCTTGTCGATATGATGCAGGTCATGACCCCTCCTGATGTCGCCGACTCGACGCGCCAGCAGATCGCCGCGCATGGGAGCCGGCTGGTGGATGCTTTTATCACGACCCTGAAGACTTTAGAAGCGGCTACACCGTCGGAAACCTTCTTGTGGACACTGGATGAAATCCTACGGCAGACGGTGCTGGAACAGCGCGATGTGACAGCCTGGCAAGACGGCATCTCGGTGTTGCGACGACACGTGTTGTCCTGTACCTGTGCCATCACGGTTCTGACGCGGGTCGAGAATCTGTTCCAGCAGGCACGGGTGATGATCGGTGGGGCGGCGCAACAGGCGCAAGCCTTTCAACGATTGCAGGCCGGGCGGCGCGACCAGATGCTGCGCCAGGTCGGCCAGACTTTGAGTACCGCCGCCAACCTTGAAGAGTTAGCCACGGCCATTGTGACCGAGTTATCCAGATTGGATATCCCCAGCAGCTATCTTTCTCTCTACGTCGATCCACAGGCACCCGCGGTCGGTTCAAAACTTATGGTGGCTTATGACCGCGTCCGTGGGTTTGAACAAAAGTCGGCGGTGCATTTCTCCTCGCGCCAGCTCGTTCCAGAGGGATTTCTGCCCCCAGATCGGCGCTACAGCATGGTGGTCGTCCCCCTGTACTTCCAGAATATCCAACTTGGGCGCGCTCTCTTTGAAGTGGGGCCTCGTGAAGGCACGCTTTATGATGCTCTGCGGGGGCAAATTAGCAGCGCCTTAAAAGGGGTACTGCTCACCGAGCAGATGACTGCCCGCGCCCTCCAATTGCAGACTTCTGCTGAAGTGGCGCGCGCTGCGAGCGAGATGCTTGATCCCGAGGCGTTGATGCAACGCGTCGTGACGCTGGTGCGCGAGCGGTTTAACCTCTATTATGCCGGCCTGTTCCTCGTTGAAGCCGACGCCGACAATCCCGAGCTGCAATGGGCCGTGTTGCGCGCGGGTACGGGCGAGGCCGGCGCGCAAATGGTGGCCCAGGGCCATCGTTTGCCGGTCGGTGATACTTCCATGGTCGGCTGGTGCATTGCACACCGGGAAGCGCGCGTCGCGTTGGATGTGGGGCTGGAGAAAGTACGCCGGCCCCATCCGCTATTGCCGGACACGCGTTCAGAACTGGCATTGCCCTTGATCAGTCGGGGACAGGTCATCGGCGCTTTAACGATTCAAAGCACGCTGCCGGCGGCTTTTAGTCGGGAAGACATCATCGTGTTGCAAACTCTGGCCGATCAGCTTGCCAACGCCATCGGAAACGCGCGTCTGTACGAAGCTCTGGAGCTTGAGCAGTACTTGATGGACACCCTGATGGACAATACCCCGGATCATATTTATTTCAAAGATCGGGAGAGCCGATTTATTCGCGCCAGCCGTTCGCAAAGCAAACGTTTTGGTTTGGCCGATCCTCAGGAAATCATCGGCAAATGGGATTTCGATTTCTTTACGGAGGAGCACGCCCGTCCTGCTTACGAGGATGAGCAACGTATTATCCGCACCGGCGAATCGATAGGGGAGATTGAGGAGCGCGAGACGTGGCCCGACCGGCCCGACAGTTGGGTCGTGACGACCAAAATGCCTTTGCGCGACAGCGAAGGAAACATCATCGGCACGTTTGGCATTTCGCGGGATATCACAGCACGCAAAAATGCGGAAATGCAGTTGGCTGCGGAACGTAACCTGCTGCGCGTTCTCATCGACAATCTGCCGGACTATATCTACATCAAGGACCGTCAGAGCCGTTTCTTGATTAACAACGTTGCGCATTTGCATGTGTTGGGGGCGAAAACGCAGGAAGAAGTCGTCGGCAAAACTGATTTTGACATTTTCCCCCACGAACTGGCGCTCCGCTATTACACCGACGAGCAGAAACTGATGGAGGCGGATGAAGCCTTGATCGACCGCGAAGAACCGGTGGTCGATCAGACCACCGGCATCAACTTGTGGGTGTCCAGTACGAAAGTCCCTTTGCATGATGCAGATGGAAAGGTGAGCGGTTTTGTGGGGTTAACCCGCGACATCACCGAACGCCGCCGCACCGAAGCCATGCTGCGTCGGCGCAACCTGCAATTGCAGACCGTGGCCGAAGTGGCGCGAACCGCCGGCGGTGTTATGGATCTGGAGACCCTCATGCAGCAGGCTGTGGACTTATTGCGGGCACAACTCGATCTGTATTATGTGGGTCTCTTCCTGGTGGATGTAGCGACTACGCCGGCTGAATTTGCCAGTGCTCGTCGTCAGCAATGGGCTGTGTTGCGCGCCGGAACCGGGGAGGCCGGCGCGCAGATGGTCGCCCGCGGCCATCGTCTCGAAGTCGGCGGCACCTCAATGATCGGGCAATGTGTGGCCACAGGTCAGGCGCGCATTGCGTTGGATGTGGGCGCCGAGGCTGTGCGCTTCGATAATCCGTTGTTGCCTGACACGCGCTCGGAGTTGGCGTTGCCGCTCATCAGCCGTGGTACAACCATCGGGGCGCTGACCATCCAGAGCACGGAAGCGTCCGCCTTTAGCACGGAAGATGTTGTCGTGTTGCAAGCTTTGGCCGACCAGTTAGCCAACGCCATTACGAACATCCGTTTGTTCGAACAGACGCAGAACGCCTTGCGCGATCTGGAAATGATACAGCGCCAGTATGTGGGTGAGGCCTGGCGTGGTTACCGGGCGGCAGGACTACCCTCGGACTATGAAGTGACGCGCCCGGGTGTATCATCCTTGCGCGAGGCCGGCGGCATAGCGACCGTGTTGCCTGAGATTCAGGAGGTGTTGACCCAACAGGGCGCTGTCGTGATGCCGGGCCGTGATGCCCCCGCCAACGACCATGCAGCTCTGATCGCTCCGATTACTCAGCGCGGCGAGATCATTGGCGCGTTGGGCATTCACGATGAGGATAGCGGACGGGAGTGGACCGAGGACGAAGTCGCCCTGGTCGAGATGGTCGCTGAACGTATGGGCATTGTTGCCGAGACGCTGCGGCTGCTCGAAGAGACGCAGCGCACTGCTGGACGGGAGCACCTGATCCGCCAGATTACCGACCAGATTCGTGGGGCCGTCACGGTCGATGAGGCCATCCAACGTGCGCTTCGTCAACTGGGCGATGCGTTGGGCGCTGAGATGATGGCGCGCCTAGAGATCGGACAAAAATCGGTCTCTGATGTCCCGGAGAAGTGAGGGAAGTGAGGGAAATAATGAACACTCAATTGTCGCCCGTGGAGATCGATCAGGAACAGGCCCGGCGTGTCCAAATGGCTCGGGCGGTCATTCGAGCTTCGATGGCAGGTGCGGCTATATTCTTGGTGGTCTTCGTGAGTATGGTGATCGTTGCGCCGAATTTCGAGAGTCGCTATGGGGGGGTGGCAGCTCTGGTGTTCTTAGTCTTCAGCGGCATCAGTTTGGGGCTGATCCGTCGTCAGCGACTGAGTCTCGCCATCACGATCTATCTCACAGCGTTGATTGCTAGCTTGACGGTCGCTGTCTATCTTCTTGGCGGCGTCACCGGCCCGATGGCGATGGGTTTTGTCATGGCGGTGGTCATTGTCGGACTGATCGGCGAGCCTAAGTCGTTACGCTATGCCTCCATCATCGTTGGAGTCATTTATCTGACGTTGGCGATTTTGGAAGCTACCCAGGTATTGCACCCGGCGCCTGTCCCTGAGGTTGCCCGCTGGTGGATAGAAATCGTATTCTTCCTGGCTATATTTGTCGTGACGGCTTTGGCAGTCGGGGCCTTCGTCAACCAGACCGGGCGTGCCTTTGCGGCGGAGCGGCAACGTAGCCTGGAACTGGTTCAGGCGACGCGCCAGGCTGAACAGTTGGCAATAGCCGAGCGTGAATCGCATGAATGGGAGAGCCGCGCCGCCGTGCATCTGCGCGAGACCGTCGCCGGCTATGTCGATTACCTGTCGCGGGTGGCCGCCGGAGACTACACGGCGCGCGTGGATGTTGGCGTGTTGGATGAGGCGGTGGAGGGCGACCGTGAACTACACGCTTTGGGTGAGTACCTCAATACAACCGTGGATGCACTGGTGGCGGCGCTGACCCAGGCTCAGGAAACACAACGTCGCTATACGGAACAGGCGTGGGAAACTTTCGTGGAGTCGGGGCGCGTGCAGCCTGGATTTGCTTATCGGCAAAATCAGATCACCCCGGAGGTGGAGTGGTTGCCGCAGATGGCGCAGGCCGTGGATAGCGGAACGCCGGTGGTTGAGGACAAAGGCGCGGCTGTGCCGCTGGTCATCAATCGGCAGGTGGTGGGGGCCCTCGGCGGGGAGCATCCCGATGGTCGGCCATGGACCGCAGAGGAATTAGCTTTGATTGAGGATATCACCGGACAACTCGCGCAAACGATCGAGAGCCTGCGGCTGTTCGACGACGTACAGCGGCGCGCGGCCCGCGAACAGATTTCCGCGCAGGTGACGGCGCGGATGCGCGAATCGCTGGATATGGAGACCGTGCTCAGGACCGCAGTCGCTGAGATGCGCCGTTCCCTGGGTTTAGACAAGATCGCCATCCACCTGGGAGTATCTCAAAAATGATAACCTGTTTGCGTTGCAGCAAACAGGAGTAGAGGGAGAACGAATACTATGGTAGAATCTCAACCGGCTGAACATCCACAGCGCAGTAAGGTGCCTAATGGACGCCCGACCATTGGCTATTTAGCGCCGGCCCTCCATGAAGACAGCCAGCCCCAATGGCTGGGCGTGGTTGACGCTGCTCAGGAACAGGATGTGAATTTGATTTGCTTCCCCGGCGCTACATTGTGTACCTCACCTGACTCCCCGGAACAGGCCAACATCCTCTATGATTTGGCCGGCGCAACCAATGTGGATGGCCTGGTCAGTTGGGCTTCTTCGATTGGCAACCTGGTGACTGCCGAGGAGATCGAGGCTTTCCACAAGCGTTATCATCCTTTGCCAGTGGTGGTGATTGGTCGAGCCTGGGAAGGGATTCCGGGTTTGTCGATGGAGAGTTATCAGGGTATGTACGCCGCGGTGACGCATTTGATCGAAGTCCACCACTGTCATCGCTTGGCGTTCATCCGTGGTCCAGAGAATCATATCCAGGCTCAGGCCCGCTATCAGGCCTACCTCGATGCCTTGAGCGCTCACGGTTTGCCTGTTGACCCGCGTCTCGTTACCCCGCCAACAGAAAGCTGGGCGCGCAGTTACGGACAAAAAGCTATATGCCTTTTGCTCGACGAGCGCCGCCTACAGCCACCGGTTGACCTGGATGCAATCGTAGCCGCCAATGACGGCCTGATCTTGGGGGCGCTGCCCAGTCTGCAGGCGCGGGGCATTCAAGTTCCCGACGATCTGGCTGTCGTTGGATTTGACAATACGCTGCATAGCCGCGTCAACACCCCGCCCTTGACGACCGTGGCCGCACCCTATTACCCCCTGGGGCGTCAGGCCATAGACACTGTCTTGGCTTTGCTGGAGGGGCAAGAGGTTTCCTCAGAAACCTTAGTGCCGGCTCAGTTAGTCGTGCGGCAGTCGTGCGGCTGCCTGGATCCGGCGGTCGCGCAAGCCAAACTGGAGCCAGGAGAACCGGGTGATGAGATGCTTACTTCCCTTTTGAGTTCTCGTCGAACCGAGATGATTGCGGCTGTGAAGCAAGCCTTGGGCGATACTCATGAGACTGTGTTGGGCAGCATAGAGCCGCTTTTGGCCGGTCTCGACGGCGAATTGACCGGCGAGACGCCGGGGCTTTTTATCCGCGAGTTGAACAGGGCCTTGCGTCAAACTGTGGCTTCGGGTGGGGATGTCGCAGTCTGGCATGGCGTGATATCGGCCTTGCGTTATCGAACGCGCGCGTGTGTCCGTGATCAGGCTTTTATCTTAGCCAGCGACCTTTGGCAACAGGCGCGCGTTGTCATCAGCGAGACGGTGCAACGCGCCCAGGCATACAAGCAAGTGCAGATGGATCAACGGGCGCTTCTATTGCGCGAGACCGGCGCGGCGTTGCTCAATACCTTCGACATTCAAGGCTTGATAGACACGTTAGCCCGCTCGTTGCCCGATTTAGACATTCCGGGTTGCTATCTAGTTTTGTACGAGGCGCCACAGCCATATCGATATCCGCAATCTCCGCCCGAATGGGCCAGATTGGTGCTGGCCTATAGTGAACAGGGATCTGTGAATTTGGGTGCGGAGGGATACCGTTTCCCCACCCGGCAACTGCTGCCTGTCGAGATGTTGCCATCGGCACGGCGCTACAGCCTGGTCGTCGAACCACTCTTCTTTCAGAACAGTCAGATCGGATTTGTGCTGTTCGAGATGGGCCCGCGCGAAGCCGACGTCTATGACACCTTGCGGGTACAGATGAGCAGCGCCCTACAGGGTGCGACATTGATCCGGCGGATGGAGAACCGCGCGCTTCAATTCCAGGCCATCGCTCAAGTCTCGCGCGTGACCAGCAGTATTCTGGAGTTAGATGCGTTGCTCCAACAAGTTGTGGACGTAATACAAGAACAATTCGGCTTGTACTATGTGGGCTTGTTCTTGACCGAGCCAGCCGGCACGCAGGCCGATGCTTCAAGCCGCTGGGCCATATTGCGCGCCGGTACGGGCGAAGCCGGACGACAGATGATCGCGCAAGGTCACCGGTTGGAAATTGGTGACACGTCGATGGTCGGTTGGGCTATATCGCAGCGACAGGCCCGCATCGCTCTCGATGTGGGACACGGGGAGCAAGTTGTACGATTCGACAACCCTTTGCTCCCGGCTACTCGTTCCGAAATGGCTCTGCCGCTTATCAGTCGTGGCGAGGTGATCGGCGCGCTAGACGTGCAGAGTGTCATGCCCGAAGCGTTCACTGATGAAGATGTGGCCGTTCTCCAAACGATGGCCGACCAGGTTGCTTTGGCGATTGGCAATGTGCGCCTGTTCCAACAAGTCCAGGATAGTCTGGAAGCGGAGCGTCGGGCGTATGGCGAACTGAGCCGTGAAGCATGGCGGAAACTGCTACAAACACGCTCGGATCTGAGCTTTGTGTGTGATGAACACGGTCTCATGCCGGTACCGACGATCCTTGAACCGCACATGCAGACGGCGGTACAGACAGGTGCCGTCGTCGTCGCTGAGGACGATCAACAGACCGTCGCGTTGCCGATCAAAGTGCGCGATCAGGTCATTGGCGTGATCAACGCTCACAAGCCGGAACAGGGGGCATGGGCGCAAGAACAACTTGTGCTGCTGGAGACACTGACGGAACAATTAGGCGTGGCGCTGGAAAGCGCACGGCTGTATCAAGATACCCAGCGGCGCGCGGCCCGCGAACAGATTTCCGCGCAGGTGACGGCGCGGATGCGCGAATCGCTGGATATGGAGACCGTGCTCAGGACCGCAGTCGCTGAGATGCGCCAGGCGTTGGGTTTGGAGGGCGTCATTGTGCAACTGGCGCGACCGGAAGCTGGGCGCGATGCCGGCAAGATGGAGTCAGGAGGAAGCGAATATGTGGATGCGCATTAAACAATTCCTTGCGCCGCCGGTGTTCGAGGAAGACGAAGAGAAGAGTCGGGTAGCCGGCCTTGCCAATCTGATTATTCTGTCGGTCATCGCTCTTCTCAGTGTGGCTTCCGTCATCGTTGTCCTGGTTTTGCATATCTATGCTCTCATGGGTGCCGTCTATGTGGGCATGGTTCTGCCCTTGTTGGGTGCTCTATGGCTGGTGCGACGTGGGCATGTGCGCGCTGCCGGATGGATAACGACGATTGCTCTGTGGGTTGTTTTGGCCGTGATGGGTTTCTTCGTCGGGGGCGTCATTAACGCCAGTTTTACCACAATGATCATTGTGATTATCATTGCGGCGTTGTTGCTGGGCGCCCGGGCCGGCTTAGTTTTTACTGCCATCAGTATGGCGGCGGTCGCCTTTGCCTATATCAGTGAACTTATCGGTATCCTGCCGCCGGCGCCGGGGGCGAACAGTACGGTCAGCTATTTCATTAACCATCTCCTCAACTACGGGGTTGCCGGCGCTCTGCTGTACGTGGCGGTGAATGGGTTGACCTCTGCCTTGCAGCGCGCCAGGCGTTTGACTGCTGAGTTAGAGTTACAACAAGAGCAATTGCAATTACTGGTGCAGCAACGCACCCGCGATTTGGAGCGCAATGCTAACTATCTCCACGCCACCATGGCGGTGGCGCGTGAATCGGCGGCGGCGATAGGCGCTCCTCAGATACTGCTCGCGCGCATGGCAAACGTCATTCAGGAACAATTTAATTTTTATCATGTAGGTCTCTACTTACTGGATGAAGCCGGTGAGTGGGTTGAATTACGCGCCGTGGCCGGGGCCGGGCAGTCTTTGTTGGAGCGAGGACTTCGTCTGCGGGTGGGTATTGAAGGCATGGTGGGCGATGTCGCGCGCCGAGGCGCCTATCACCTGGCAGCGGATGTCGATCAGGATTCCACTTACCTGCGTGTCGCTGAACTGCCGGACACCCGTTCTGAGTTAACCCTCCCCTTGCAACTGGCTGCTGGTGTCATCGGCGTGTTGGATATACAAAGCGCTGAAACGCAAGCATTTATGGAGCAGGATATACCTGCTTTTCAGGCACTCGCCGATCAAATCTCGGTCGCCATCAGTAACGCCCGCCTGCTCGAACAGTCCCGACAGGCGGCGGAGGTAGAGCGGCGCGCTTACGGGGCACTGACCGGGGAGGCGTGGGAAAATATGCTCCGCGGGGGTCAAGTCTCGGGATTTTATAGCAATGCACGTACAACGGCACCCGCCGCCGTCGATCTCTGGCAACCGGAGATGCACATGGCCTTGCAGACCGGCAGCCTTGTCCATAATGAAAGTGCGGCACATCGTCTGGCTGTGCCGGTGAAAGTGCGCGGCGAGGTAATCGGCGTCGTCGACTTTGCCAAACCCGGTGAGGGGAGTACATGGACGACGGAGGAAGTGACTCTGGCCGAATCGCTGGCCGAACAACTGGGGGTGGCGCTGGAAAGCGCTCGTCTGTATCAAGATTCGCAACGCCGTGCGGCGCGTGAACAGATGACGCGCGAAATCACCGGCCGTATACGTGAGACGTTGGATGTAGAGACCGTCTTGCAAACGGCGGCGCGCGAGATCGGGGAAGCATTGGGATTCCTTGCCCTTGACGTGCGGTTGGATGTCGGAAAGCAGACGTGAGAGCGACGGGAGTGTATGGGTATGGAAAAGGATAACATCAAATCGACTGACCGGCGATATGTGCCCCTGGCGGAAGATATCGTGATCTGGCGCCAGCAATTGATCCGGCGGGTGTTGCAGGTGATGCTTGTTTTCGGCGGCCTGATGCTCACTGCCGGCTCTTATTCCGCTTACTCGCGCGGCGTCTTTTGGGCTATAGGCGTCTACATCGGGGTCTATGGCGTTTTGGTGGTGTTGACGTTGTGGCGGCGGGCACCTTATACTCTGCAGGTAGCAGGGATACAGTTGATCCTCTACACCCTTGCAGTTGTCGTCTTTATTACGCGCGGTCTGGGCGATAGTAGTCGGGTCTATTTACTCACGATGGTCTTTGTCTCTACCCTTTTCTGGGGATGGCGGGCCACGCTCTTCACTCTCGGTCTTGTCATCGCCACGATGATGGGGATGGCGTGGGCCTTTACCGGCGGATATCTCGTCGCCCAGGAAGTTGTTTCGACCGATTGGAGCGCTTGGATACCGCTTTCCATCGAAGTGTTGAGCATGGGCGTCTTTATCATGGTACTTTTGTCCTCTTATACCGCCCGTTTCAACGCTTACGTCATGCAGAGCCGCGAACTGGCGCAGGCTTTGGAAGAAAATCGGGCCGATTTGGCGCAGCAAGTAGCGCAGCGCACGTCCGACCTGGAAAAGCGCACCAGGCAATTGGAAGCGGCGACCGCGGTGGCACGGGAAGCAGCCACCATCCAGGATGTAGAAGCGTTGTTGGAGCGGGCGGTTCAGCTCGTCTCGGACCGTTTTGGTTTCTACCATACCGGCATCTTTTTGACCGATGAAGCGGGCGAATATGCCGTGTTGCGCGCTGCTTCCTCGGAAGAAGGGCAGCGTTTGTTGGCGCGCGCCCATCGTTTGAAGGTCGGGGAGGTCGGCGTCGTCGGTTATGTGACCCGGCAGGGCGAACCGCGCATTGCCCAGGATGTACGGGCAGACGCGCTGTATTACGCCAATCCGGAGATGCCGGCGACACGCTCGGAGATGGCTTTACCTTTACTGGTGCGGGGAAGAGTGATTGGGGCGCTGGATGTGCAGAGTGTCGAGCCTGAGGCATTTACCCAGGATGATGTGGACGTTTTGCAGGCGTTGGCGGACCAATTGGCTATAGCGATTGAGGATGCCCGTCTTATCGCCGCATCGCAGGCGGCCTTGGAGACAGCACAGCGCGCCTACGGTGAAATAAGCCGCGTCGCCTGGCAAGAAATGCTCCGTACCCATGAGCGTCTGGGAGCGCGTTACGATCCGCATCATATCCTGCCGTCAGATGCGGTGCAACCTGAGGTTACAAAACCGGACGCACGTCAGTCCACAGCGGGGATAGACGCGCGCGTAGATACGCTGAGTGTTCCACTTAAAGCGCGCGGGCAGGTGATCGGCGAACTTGCGGCCTACGTGCCCGGCGATCAACCCTGGACGGCGGATCAGCGCGAACTCTTGGAGACACTGGGGGAGCAATTGAGCGTGGCCCTGGAAAGCGCGCGACTTTATGAAGACACCCAACGTCGCGCCGCCCGCGAGCGTATGATCAGCGAAGTGACCGGCAGGATCCGCGAGACGCTGGATATAGAGGCCGTGCTCAAGACGGCTGCTGAACAGATGTGCCAGGCGTTAGCGCTCAAAGATTTGGTGGTGCGTTTGGTGAGCCCAGAAGCCGTAAAAATGGACGTGGATCGTACAGAGCATAAAGTTTAGTGGTTCTTTAGGATTTCGTGGGATCGAAATAAGAAACCGGCTACGGATTTACACGAAAAGTATAAAAAATGAAATCTGTGTCATCCGTGGCAAAAACTAAAGCCGTTTTTCCGTCACCACGCACAGTCCCAGAGAGCCAATTGAGTCAAATCATCGCAGTGGGAGGAAGACAGATGAGGGAGTATAGGCATTCTGACCATAGGATTAAAGGGGTATGGAGGGCGTTGGCGAGCCTGGTGGTGCTGGGCTTTCTTTTAAGTGGATGTGGCACTCCGGAGCCCAAAGTTTACCGGGTGGGTGTCCTATCGGGGTTGGATTTTGTCGCTGCCATCACCGATGGTTTTAAGGAAGGTATGACCGGGTTGGGTTATGTTGAAGGAGAAAATATCGTCTATGATGTGCAGCAGACAAATTTTGATATAGCTGCCTACAGGAGCATTCTCGACAAATTTATCGCCGATAAGGTCGATTTGATTTTTGTTTTTCCTACCGAGGCATCTATAGAAGCCAAGAACGTGACCCAAGGGACTGACATTCCGGTGGTTTTCAATTTTGCTTTGATTGAGGGCGTAGGACTGGTCGATAGCGTGCGTGAACCGGGGGGAAACATCACCGGTGTGCGCTATCCTGGCCCAGATATTGCGGTCAAGCGTTTTGAAATCTTGCATGAGATTGTGCCGGATGCCAAACGGATATGGATCCCTTATCAACGAGACTACCCGATTGTAGACAGTCAACTGGAAGCCTTGCGCCCAGTGGCCGAGGCGGCTAACATTACCTTGATCGAATTTCCTGCTGAGAGTGCTGCCGAACTCGAGGCCGAACTGCAAGCGCGGGCAAAACAGGACGATCCGGGTATAGATGCAATTTTGTTTCTTGCAGAACCCCTGGCTGTGACTCCGGAAAGCTTTGCCGTGATCGGCAGATTTGCCGACGAGCATAAGTTGCTTGTCGGTGGAGCCTTGATGTCAGCAGAAGGTCATGAATCCGTTTTCGGAGTGAACGTCAACCCTCTTGACACGGGTAAACTGGCGGCGCCTCTGGCGGATAAAATTTTCAGAGGGACGCCGGCCGGCACTATCCCCGTGGTCTCAGCCGAGAATTTCGTGCAGATCAACTATAGAGCCGCTCAAGCTTTGGGATTGACGGTGCCTGAAAGTGTGTTAGCGCAAGCGGATGAGGTGATTCGCTAACTGTTCATCTTGTCGAGAGGTGGAACAATGTCTATGCAAACAAAAAAGCCCAAGACCTCACGCAGCCTGGCGGCGACGTTAGCGTCCGCTTTCTTGGGTTTGACTTTAGTCGCTCTGTTTATTGCCTACATCCCGCAACTGTTCTTTTTCATCCGAACAGGCAATCAGGCGATTGCCGGTGAGCAACAGTTGATTGCCAAGGAGGCTGCTAATACGGTGGTTAGCTTTATCGAGGCTAAATTCGGCGTCTTGGAGACGGCGGCCAGACTTGGTTATCTTATTTCCACCTCTCGGGAAAATCAGAAAGAAATTCTGGCGAGCCTGCTGGGGTCGCAACCTGCCTTCCGCCAGTTGGCTTTTCTGGATGCGCAGGGATGGGAACTGGTCAGAATCTCTCGGCTCTCGAAAAGCACTTCAGGAGATCTGATCGGTCGGGCTGGAAGTGGTTGGTTAGAGCAGGTGGCGCGGGGAGAAAGATATATTGGTCCGATTTACGTGGACGAAGCAACGAGCGAGCCACTGCTGGTCATGGCCGTTCCTGCCAGGGATGTTTTTGGCGATTTTCGTGGCGTGTTGTTGGCCGAAGTGAACCTGAAGTTTATGTGGGATCTGGTCGGCGCCTTGAAGGTTGGCGAGACCGGTCTGGCTTACGTGGTGGATCGACAGGGTAATCTGATTGCCTTCGGCGATGTCTCGCGCGTTTTGCAGAGCGAAAACGTCAGTCGCCTGGATTTGGTGGCAAAATTCGTTGCGGACCCGGTGCCGGCCGGTGAGGCTGTGACCGGTGGCTTTCAGGGGATCAATGGCTTCAGGGTGATAGGCACTTACGTCTCTCTGGGTGTGCCCGACTGGGCCGTGGTCACTGAATTGCCGGTACAGGAAGGAACGGCCTCCCTCATCCGCAGTATCTTGGCATCGCTAGGCGTGATGGTGATTGTCGCCGTCGTTGTCGCTAGAGTTGCCGTTTATATCGCCCGACGTCTTGCCGTGCCTTTGCTCAACTTGACGACCACCGCCGGCCGGATTGCTGGCGGGGAACTGAATCTACAAGCGGCGTTGCAAGGCCCCTCTGAAGTGGTGGATCTGGCGCGGGCTTTTAACACGATGACGGCGCAGTTGCGCGAGACGTTGACGGGCCTGGAACAGCGGGTCGCTGAACGCACCCAGGGCTTACTGACGGCGGCGGAAGTATCGAGTGCTACAGCGGCCGTGCTTGATCTCGACAAGTTGTTGCCTCAGATCGTCGAGTTAGTGCGAGAGCGTTTCCAATTGTACTATGTGGGGCTGTTCCTGACGGATGAAGCCGGCGAATATGCCGTCTTGCGCGCCGGTACAGGTGAGGCCGGACGCGCCATGTTGGCGCGTCAGCACCGGTTGCGTATTGGTGGTGACTCGATGATTGGTCGTTGCGTGTTGACAGGGCAGGCTGATATTCAACTCGATGTCGGTGAAGCAGCGGTCCACTTTAGCAATCCCGATCTGCCGGATACACGTTCTGAATTGGCTTTGCCTTTGCGTGCGGGTGACCAAATTATCGGGGCGATGACAGTACAGAGTGAGCACGAGGCGTTCTTCTCTCAGGCAGATGTGTCCGTGATGCAGACTGTGGCCGATCAGGTCGCGAATGCTGTGCGCAACGCTCGCCTGTTCCAGCAACTACAGGCCAGCCTGGAAGCTGAAAGGCGTGCCTACGGCGAATTGGCCAGCGATGCATGGCGCAGCCTGTTGCAGTACCGCTCTGAACTGGGATTTGTGAGTGACGGTCAGAAAACCGTACAGCGAGCCGATGTCTGGCGACCGGAAATGGAAACTGCCTTGCACACCGCTCAAGTTGTGCCGGGCCAAGGTGATGCGCCGACGGTAGCTATCCCGATCAAAGTGCGCGACCAGGTCATCGGGGTAGTCGATGGTTGCAAACCTGATGGCAGCGAATGGACCCAGGAAGAGATCGATATGCTATCGGCACTGACCGAGCAGTTGAACGTCGCGTTGGAAAGCGCGCGGTTGTATCAAGACACCCAACGTCGCGCCACCCGCGAGCGTATGATCGGCGAAGTGACCGGACGGATCCGTGAGACGCTGAACGTGGAGGCTGTGCTCAAGACGGCTGTCGACGAAATCCGTCAGGCACTGCAACTGGAACGTCTGGTCGTGCGCCTGGGGACGCCGGATGAAGACACCGTTCAGCCCGCCGAGAAAGGATACCAAGATGTGGAACAAGATTAAGCAGTTTCTTGCCCCCCCTGTCTTTGCCGCTGACGAGGATAAAACTCGCACCGCGGCCTTGCTCAATCCGCTGATTCTGAGCGTGTTTGTGGTGGACATCATCGGTGCTGTGGCGACCGTATTGGTCTTCGCGCAGAAATTAGGCAGTGGCATTGTGGTGGGGTTGATCTTTTTGGTATTGTTGACTGCCAAACTCTTCTTGCAATATGGAAGGGCACGGTTGGCCGGCATTGTTTTTATTGTTGGAATATGGTTGCTGTCCAGCGCCGTCATAGTGTTTTCCGGGGGACGCAGCATGATCGCTGCGGCTTATGTCAGTTTGACCGTCATTGTGGGGTTGGTTCTCGGACAAGGCCCTGCCATCAGGTTTGCCATTATCAACAGCGTGTTAAGTTTGGGGCTGGTGATTGCTGAGGCTGTGGGTGTGACCTTGCCGCTCTTGTTTCCGGTGCCGTTGGCATCGAACTGGGTGATGTTGAGCATTGCCTTGGCAATGGCCGTCGCGCCGCTTAACCTGGCATTGAACAGCCTGAACGCGGCCTTGAACCGTGCACGGCGCTATGCTGCCGAAGCGGAGCAACAGCGCCAGCAGATTGAGGCTTTGGCCGAGGCGCGGGCGCTCGAACTGAAGCGCCGCACTGCCTACCTCGATGCCGCTACCCAAATCGCCACCGAGATCGCCGCGGTAGAACGCAATCCCCTCGCCCTCCTGCAACGCGCTGCCGAGGTGATCAGCCGGCAATTCGGTTTTTATCATACAGGGGTCTTTTTGCTGGATGATAGTGGGCAGTGGGCTGTGTTGCAGGCAGCCTCCGGCGAAGGGGGACAGCGCATGATGCAGCGTGGGCACCGCTTGCGCGTTGGTACAGAAGGCATTGTCGGCGCGGTAGCGGCCTATGGGCAATATCGCGTGGTGCAAGACGTCGGCGCCGATGGAGTTTTCTTCGATAACCCGGATTTGCCCGCAACGCACTCCGAAATGGCTTTGCCGCTGCGCGCGCGCGGTGAGATCCTCGGCGTGCTCGACGTGCAAAGTACGGTCCCCACCGCCTTTACTGATGAAGATGTATATGTGCTGCAGGCGTTGGCCGATCAGATCTCTGTAGCGGTGAGCAGTGCGCGTCTCTCCCGCCAGGTCGAAGAGAGCATCGCCGCCGAGCGGCGCGCCTATGGTCAAGTGGTCGGCCAAGCGTGGCGTGATCTGCTCCGCGTGCGTCCTGACCTGGCTTTTGCCAGCGACGAGCGCGGCGTTGCGCCTTTCACAACCTGGGAGCCGCAGATGACAGCGGCGTTGCAAACCGGTCAAGTCGTCGGTGCTGGCGATGATCTGGCTATCCCTATCCGCGTGCGCGATCAAGTGATCGGCGTGATTGACGGGCATAAATCCGCGGGGACGGCGTGGTCTGAGGAAGAAATCGCTCTGCTGCAAACACTGACCGAGCAATTGAGCGTCGCTCTCGAAGGGGCGCAGCTCTACGAAGACACCCAACGTCGCGCCGCCCGTGAGCAGTTGGCGCGCGAGATCACGGCGGAAATGCGGCGTTCATTGGACGTTACGACCGTGCTGCAAACGGCGCTTCATCAACTACGCGCTGCGCTGGGTCTCACCGAAGCCGAGGTATGGATCGAGGAAGCGTCTGCAGAGACCTCCCCCATTCCCCCGGGGCCAACGGGGAGGATTAAGGGCGGGATGTGAACGAAGAGGAAAATTATGTTCGAGCGGATTAGAAAATACTTCACATTGCCGGTTTTTGACGACGACGAACGGACGCGCCGCACACGGTTGCTCATCTCCATCCTGGTACCTTTGGCGGTGATGGCTGTCCTGGCGGTTATCGTGATGATAGTGTTGTCCGGTTTCCCTCAAAGGTTAGCGGATGCGAACATCATCATCGTTGCAGTCGCTATCGTTGCCGCCGTGTTGATTGCCTTCCCGCTCGTCCGCCGCAGGCCTCCCACCGGTCTGTCCATAGGCCTGCTCACCTTGCTGTGGCTGGTGACCACCGCTTGGCTGCGGTTTACGGAGGGACTTAGCGGTGGTCATACGAGCTCTGGTTATGTGTTGATAATTGTGCTGGCCGGTTTGTTGCTCGGTCCACGTGGCGCGATAGTGTACGCAGCGCTATCGCTTATGGCGATTATAAGTACAGGCTATGCCGAAAACCGTGGTTTGATCCCCGGTCGTACAGGCGTTAGCACAGCGGATGCGTTGATCATCAGCGGCGTTGTGGCGTTGACGGGTGTTTTTCTACGTTACGCTGTGAAGAGCATGCAAGACGCAATTGACCACGCCCGTCGTTCGGCGCAGGCGCTGGCGGAGGCTAATAGCGAGCTGGAAGCGATTCGTCGCTCGCTGGAAGAGCGTGTAGCAGCCCGCACACAGGATTTGCGGTCCCGTTCGGCATTATTGCTGACCGCTATCGAACTGGGGCGTACCGCAGCCTCCCTGCACGACCTCGATGAATTATTAGCCCGTATGCCAGCGATGATTGCCGCGCAGACAGGCCTTTATCACGTAGGCATCTTTTTGGCGGATGAGTATGGGGAATTCGTTGTCTTGCGTGGAACAAACAGCCCTGAGGGGCGACAGTTGATGGCAGTCAATTACCATGCAGCCGTGAATGAGCCGGGCTTCCTCGGTACGGTGGTGGCGAAACATGAACCGCGTCTGGCGCTGGATGTGGGGCCGGGGGCGGTGTCGTTCATCAATTCCCCGTTTCCCCATACGCGCTCGCAGTTGACCTTGCCGCTGATGGCCGGGGATCGCCTGGTCGGTGCCTTGGATTTGCACAGCACGGAAAGCGATGCCTTTACCGACCAGATGATTGAGATTATGCGTCTGCTGGCCGATCAGATAGCGATTGCGATTGAAGGGGCGCAACTGTTCGCCCAAAGCCAGACGGCGCTGGAAGCAGAACGCCGGGCGTATGGGCAGGTCAGCCGCGAAGCCTGGCGGGAGATGTCACGTGCTGAAGGCGCTTTGCGTTTTCTCTCTGACGCGCCGGGGATCGTTCGCCCGGCTTCCGGAGAAAGAGCCGCTGTGATGGAACGGGCGCGGCAGGCCGGCCAGTTGATCACAGAGGAAGAGTCTACCTTGGCCGCGCCCATCCAGGTGCGTGAGGGTGTGAACATCGGCGCGTTGCGGCTGCGCAAACCGGAGTGGAGCGCAGATGAGATCGCGTTGGTGGAGACGTTGACCGAGCAACTCGGCGCGGCACTGG
Organism: Anaerolineae bacterium; assembly: GCA_035415725.1. Classification (GTDB taxonomy): domain Bacteria; phylum Chloroflexota; class Anaerolineae; order B4-G1; family SLSP01; genus DSWT01. Next base: position 117,556 of record DAOOGN010000001.1, read on the forward strand.
AAAGCGCGCGGCTGTATCAAGAAACCCAACGCCGCGAGGCGCGAGAGCGTATCACCCGTGAGATTACCGAGGACATACGCCGTTCTGTGGAGATCGAGACGATTTTGCGCTCTGCCGTGACCCATCTCGGCGAGGCTCTGGGTGTGCCGCGTACCTACGTGCGCCTGATGTTAGAGGAAACGGATTTACCTTCCGCCGCCTTCATGGGCCTGGATGTAGCTCCGGCGCCATCGCCGGCAGCAGAGCCGCCGGCGGAGGATGATGACGCCGCCGCGGGTGGGCAAGGAGAAGAACACCATGAGTCCTAAAAATAAAACTCAGGCCGATGACCGGTTGGATTCCTCGCTTACGGAGACATCTGTAGGGGGGGAAGCGGCTGCCGCTACTCAGGCATTGCAGGACCTGGAAGCGCGCTATGCTTTCCTACGGCAACTCTTGGATCTCAATCCGAATTTCTTCTTCGTGCGCGATCGTGAGGGGCGTTTTGTCTTTGCCAACAAAGCTCTGGCCGACGCTTATGGCACCACGGTGGAAGCCTTGATCGGGAAGACGGACGCCGATTTCAACGCCAATCTCAAGGAAGTGGAAGCCATCCGGCAAAGCGACCTGGAGGTGATGGAATCTTTGCAGGAAAGATTTATCGCCGAAAGCCCCATTCTACGCAAGGGACGTTGGATGCAGACGACCAAACTGCCGATTGTGGATGCCCAGGGGGTGGCGCAGCAGGTACTCGGTATCTCCGCCGACATCACCGAACGTGTTCAGATGGAGGAAACCATCCGGGCGTCGCTGGAACGTCGTGGACGCCAGGTACAGACCGTTACCGAAGTCGCCCAGGAAATCGCCTCGGCCACAGCCTTGGATGAGCTGTTCCGCCGCGTCGTTACCCTGGTCAAAGAGCGTTTTGGCTACTATCACGCGCAAATTTTCCGTTATGACGCCGCCGCGCGGGCGATGCGTCTGGTGAGCGGTTACGGCGTCGTGGGACAGCGTATGTTGGCTGCCGGCCATTACTTGCCGATGGGACGGGGAGTGGTCGGCACAGCAGCCGCGACCGGACGGCCGGTGCTGGCATCTGATGTGACCCGCGACCCCGATTGGGTGCCCAATACTTTCCTGCCGGCTACGCGCGGCGAACTGGCCGTCCCCATCAAATTGCGCGACCAGGTCCTGGGCGTTCTCGATGTGCAGAGCAACGTCACCGGCGCCTTAACGACCGAAGATCAACTGTTGCTCGAGGGCCTGTGTGGTCAGATTGCCATTGCCATCCAGAGTACCCAATTACTTGAATCGGCCAACACCTTCCGCCAGGTGATTGAGTCCTCTGGACAGGGTATCTGTATGGCAACATTGGAGGGCGTTTTGACGTATGCCAATCCGGCCTATCGCGCCCTGGTTGGCTTGACAGACCCGGAGACATTGCCGGGACAACCCTTCCTCGCTCATTATCCTGAGATACTCCAGGGGCGTGTGCGTGAGGAAATTATGCCGGAGGTGTTGGCGAAAGGACAGTGGCAGGGTGAACTGGCCTTGTTGTCGGCGAGTGGTGAGGTGATTCCCACATTGGATATCCTGACCCTGGTGCGCGACGAACAGGGCGAACCCCGTTATCTGGTACGCCAGGTTACCGACATCACTGCACGCAAGGCGATGGAGGATGCCCTGGCAACGGAACGTCAGTTGTTGCATGCACTGCTGGATAACGTGCCGGATCACATCTATTTCAAAGACGCCGAAAGCCGTTTTATCCGCATCAGCAGCGCTAATGCCCGCTGGCTCAATCTGGAGAATCCCTCGCAGGCGCTAGGAAAAACGGACTTTGACTTTTTCGGTGCTGAACATGCCGAGAAAGCCTATGCCGACGAACGTCACATCCTGGCTACCGGCCAGCCTATGCTCGATATGGAAGAGAAGGAGGTATGGCCGGATGGACATGAGACGTGGGTATCCACCTCCAAGATGCCGCTGCGTGATACTGAAGGGCGCATCGTGGGCACTTTCGGCATCTCGACCGACATCACGGCGCGGAAGCTGGCCGAAATCGAACGCGACCGGGCGTTGCGTAATATAGAGGTGCAGTCCCAGCAACTGAGCAACACCCTGACCGATATGACGCGCATCCAGGAGACCATGGCGGCTTTGACCGCGGCACTTACGTTTGAGGAAGCCGTCAACATCCTGCTATCCTCCGTAGTCGCGGCAGTCCAGGCCGACCGGGTCAGTATGTTCTTGATCAATAATGAACATATGACCCGCGTGGGTTTGTATCCTGGCGCTGAAACACAGCGCGCGCAGATTGGTGAAGCGCTGCCGCTGTCAAATTACCCCTTGACCAGACAGGTGGTTGAAACGCGCCGCCCGCGGGTCGTTGCCGGCGACTCGCCGGAACTTCAGGAACACGAACGGCGCGCTTTTGCCGCTGCTGGAATTGTGGCCCAAGCCATGGTCCCCCTCATAGGGCGTGAAGGTGTCGTGGGGCTCTTGGCGGTCAATCTCATGACCTCCAAGAGCGCCTTTACCGACCACGATGTGCAGATATTGCAAATGTTGGCCGATCAAACTGCACTTGCCATCGAGAACATTCGATTGCTGGAGCGGACGCGCGTGCGCGCCGAGCGGGAGCGGCTGGTTCGTACCGTCATTGACCGGATTCGGCGCGGTACGGACCGCGATGCCATTATGCGCACGACGCTCCAGGAACTGGTGCAGATGCTCGACGCCTCTAAAGCCGTGATGCGTCTGGGCAACCGCGAGCAACTATTGTCGGCTCCAGGAGTGTCAACGTCGGCGTATGTTTATGCCAAAGGTGTGGACGGACTACGGACGGTTGCGGGCGATGATCGGGCCCTGGAGTTGGCAGCGCTGGTGGAAGCCGTGACGCAGGCAGCCACGGTTGCTAAGAAAGACCCTGCCGAAGGCCAGACGCTTGCCTTGCCTGTCACGTGGGGCGGTGAGACGATCGGCGTGCTGGGTTTTACCCGCCCGTTCGACCGCCCGTTGGATGATGACGAGATTGCAGCCGTCGAAGAGATCGTCGAACAGGCCGCCCTGGCCTTGGAGAACCAGCGGCTCTTCGATGAGACGCAGCGCGCCCGCGCGTTGTTGAGCAAACAAATCCGTGAATTGGACTGTCTGAACGACATCGGCCGCAAGATTGCCGAGTCGCCGGCGGTCCCTGACCTGTTGCAATGGACGGCGGAACGGATCCCTGCGGCCATGCAATACGCGGAGGTGTGTATCGCAGTGATTGAATACGCGGGACAGTTTTACGGGAATATCGAGGCTATTGACATGGCCCGCCAGATGGTTAACGGTTTGCGCAGCGGCGACGAAGAGGTAGGACGTGTCGTTGTGGCCTACACCGAAGATCACGTTTTCCTGGATGGCGAGAGCGCCTTGTTGGGTGATATTAGCCGACGTTTGACCGGCTACATTGAGAACCGCCAACTCCTGGAACAAACCGAGGCGCGCGCCGTGTATGAGCAGGCATTGCTTGAAATCGCCGGCAAAATTGGGACAAGTGAAGACATGGAGGGCTTACTGGCCTCCCTTTCTGAAACCATCGTTCCTCTGCGCCGTTTGGCGCCGGTGGATTGGATGTCGGTAGCGGCGTATACTCCCGGTGAATCGGCGGTGACGATCTTCACTGTGCCGTTGGAAGCTGAAGTCGGGCCTTTGAGTTTGCCGGCAACTCGCCTGGCCGTGGAGAATTCTGCGCCCGGTTGGGTCATCACCCACCAGAAGCCGTGGATAGAAGCGGATATGCGGCAGAAGATGACTTTCCCTGAAGATGCGGATTGGGTAGCGGCGGGAATTGTTTCACGGCTGCTTTTGCCGTTGCAGTTCGGCGATCAATTGGTAGGGACTTTGAATATGGGCAGCCGACAACCGCGGGCTTTCACCCAGGAGCATGGGATCTTGCTGGGACAACTGGCTAACCAGTTGGCTCAAGCGATGGAACGCACGCGATTGTTGCAAAACACCCGCGCGGCGCTGGCGGCTGAGGCTGAAACGCACCGTAGCTACGAACGCCGTGAATGGCAAACATACCTGCAAGAAAACCGCAAACTCCGTCAAAATACCTTTGTGTATGACGCTGTGACTCAGTCCGCTACCGATGCAGATCAGGTGGCCGTCCGCCCCGATTTTTGGCGCCCGGAGATGGTGCGTTCTTTGCGCGAAGCCGCCCCGGTGACGACCTACGATGAGGTTCATGCCGCACCCATGGGGGATGGCGAGCCTGCCCCGACGACAGAAAAACGGTCCGGTCTGGCTATTCCCATCGAAATGCGCGGTCAGGTGATTGGAGTACTGGGGGTTGAAGACCCTGAAGGGCGGTGGCGCGGCTCTCCCGATCAATTGGCCTTGATCCAGTCTGTCGCCCAGCAATTGGGTCAGGCATTGGAGAGTGCGCGTCTGCTCGAAGCGACACAACGGCGTGCCGCCCGTGAGCAGCGCGCGCGTGAGATCACCGACACCATTCGCGCTGCCCCCACCATCGAAGACGCAGTGAAGCGGGCTATCCAGGAAATCGCGCACGTTCTCAATGCTTCTGAAACAGTCGCCCGCCTGGGAACGGAAAACCTGTTGACGCCCCGTGAGGAAGGAGAGACTTATGAATAATGGAGCGCAGGCATCCACGGCGAATGTCATAACCGACAGCATACTGGTCGAAAATCAATCGCGGCGCATTCATCTCTTGCGCAGTGTGGCCTTGATCGTTTTGGCGGCATGTTCTGTGGTGTTGCTGGGTTACTTCATAGCTCTGTTTTTCATTCCCCATCTCCCTGTTTCACTGCCGGTTGTCGGCGCGATGGCGATCCTATCTATGCTCGCTGTGCTTGTTCTGCTCACGCGGGGGCGCTTCGAACCGGCATTACGGCTCGGCATCGTGAGTTTGACCGCGATGTGGTTTGCGGCCATGTATTTCCTCAACGGGACGCGGGGGCCGGCGATTTTACTGTCGCCGTTGATCATGTTGATTGCCGGTGTCATAGGTGAACGTCGTTATGCCCGGCCTACCAGCATAGTCCATATAGTGTTCTATGGACTGTGCATAGCCTTAGAGTCCCTGGGAGTGATCACCCCTTATCAGATGACGGGACCGGCTTCCTGGGTGGCTTGGCTTGCATGTTTCATCTTGGCGGCTGTCATAATGATCATGATTAACCGACAGTTTATCGCGTATTTGGGGTATGCTCTCTCGGCTTCTCTGAAGCGCGAGGAAGCACTGGCGGAAATGAACCGGCTTGCACAGGCATCGGTGGACGCCGAGCGTATGGCACAGACGCAGGCCCAGGAGAACGCGCTCCAGCTCCAGGAAGTGACGCAGGAATATGTCACTTTCCTGGAACGTATCGCCGCCGGCGACTACAGCGCCTCGTTGGACTTGAGTGCGTTGGCCGCTAGGCCAAATCTGCCACAGGAATTAGTCAGCTTAGGAGAATACATCAACACGACGGTTGTCAGTCTGGTATCGGCCTTGAATGAAGCGCAGAATGCCCAGCGAACTTACATGCGTCAGTCCTGGGAGAGTCTGATGGAAGCCGGCCGCATGCCCGGCGGCTATCGTTATCATGTGGATGAAGAGAGCCAAACAGAGCATGTGGAGATCGCCGAAGACGCCTGGCTGCCGCCGATGACCGAGGCGGTGCGTTCTCAAGAGGTCGCGGTCCGCCAGGATGAATTGGCGATTCCCATCGCTTCAGGGATGCGCGCGCAATTGATCGGCGCGCTGGGGGTGCGCCGCAGCGGGCAGGAAGAATGGAGCGAAGATGAGCTGGCGCTGGTGACAGCGGTGACCGATCAATTGGCGCAAACATTGGAGAACTTGCGTTTGCTCGATGAAACGACACGCCGTGCAGCGCGCGAACAGATGTCGGGTGAAATCACCGCCCACATCCGTGAAGCAGTGGAAATCGAGGCGGTCCTGGAGCGCGCCTTGAGCGAACTGGGAGGCGCCTTGGCCGCCGACCGTGGTGCGGTGTATCTGGCGTTGAACGAACAGGAAAAGGCTGAATGAGAACATCGATCAGCGTGACGATGTCAACAATGCCGGTGATGAGGAAGCGATTATGATGAAATCGTGGGCTGAACAAAAGGCGGATTTAACGGCGGCATGGGACCGCTTCGTGACGGTCAATGTCCCTGATGAAGAGGAAGCGCGTCTGGGGCGTCTGTTTTGTGTGGTGATGGTGCTGACGTTTGTCCTGGCGCTGGCGCTGGTACTGATCTTTGTGATTGCTACCACGCGTGATCTGTTCGCCACCCGGCTTCAGGGGTGGTTGGCGACGGCTTGCTCACTGGTTTTTGTGCCTCTATCGGTGATAAGCTTCTTCCGCGCCAAGCAGGGGAACGTTTCTTCTATCGCCTCACTGTTTGTGTGGCTCAATTTTATCGGCATAGCGATAGCCGTTTTGGCCACGGACGGCATAAACTCGCCTGTCTGGCTGCTGTTCTTTTGGCCGGTGATGCTGGCCGGCATGTTCTTGGGGCCGCGGAGTGGAGTACGTATGGCCTTCGGCGTTCTGATCTACTATGGTCTACTGGCGCTGCTGTGGACTTATGTCTTCAAAGTACCCGCGCCGGATTCCTCGGATTCCTCTGTTCGTCTTTTCTATTACCTGGTGCGGGCCTTTGGATTGTTAATGCTGGTGGCGGCAGCCGGCTTCCTGAATTATCTGAGTATGAGTAGCGTGCGCCAAAATCTGACCCGCACGCGGCTTATCAGCCAGGATCTGCGGGCCACGCAGCGTCTGTTGGAGAGACGGGTGGCAGAGCGCACGGATGAATTGGCCAAACGCGCCGAACAGTTCAGGACGATTGCCGAGCTGAACCGTACCGTCGCCTCGGTTGCAGATATGTCCTTGCTGTTGAATACTGCTGTGCACTTGATTGCGGAACGTCTGGGGTACGATCATGTGGGGATTTTCTTCGTCGATCCGCGCGGCGAATGGGCCGTCCTGCGGGCGGCTTCCTCAGAAGGGGGACAGCGCATGTTGGCGCGGGGCCACCGGCTGCGGGTAGGCCAACAGGGCATCGTGGGCTATGTGGCGGCGACGGGGCTGCCCCGCCTGGCCTTTAGCGTGGGTGAGGACGCCGTCTGGTTCAACAACCCTGACCTGCCGGATACGCAATCAGAGATAAGCCTGCCGTTGGTGGCACGTGGGCAGACGATCCTCGGTGTGCTGGACATTCAGACGCATGTCAGAGCCGCCTTTACGGAGGAAGACATAACCGTGTTGCGTATCCTCGCCGATGGTATTGCTGTCGCCGTGGCGAACTCGTTGTCTCTGGAAGAGACGACAACTGCCCTGGCGCGTCTGGAACGTTATCAAGAACAGGATGCTTTGCACGCCTGGCGTCAGGTCTTGGCCCGGCGGCGGATGCAGGTAGGGTACGGTTTTGAATCGGGCTTTGTTTATCCGGTGGCCGTGGAGTCTGTGGCGGAGGCTGAGGGGGGCGAATTAAGTGAAGTGACAACCCGTGTGACCGCTGATGGGCGGCACCTTTTGTTGGCGCCGATTCGTGTCCAAAACCGCAACGTAGGCGTGCTCTCGTTTGAAAAAACGGCGCCCTGGGTCGAGGATCAAATCCAGTTGACACGGTTTGTGGTCGAGCAGTTGGACCTGGCGTTGGATAACGCACGTCTGCTCGAAGAGACACGGCTGCGTGCGAATCAAGAGCGTGCGCGCAGTGACATCGTGGGCCGCATCCGCGCCATGACCAGCACTGATGCGATCTTGCGCAACGCTGCGCGCGAGTTGGGCCTGGCGTTGCAAGTCGAACGCAGTCGCATACAACTGTTGCCGCCCGGCGAGGGGCGCGTGGAAGGTCCGGCGCCGTCCGTGGCGCAAGAAGAGGCATAGACGGGTCCTATGAAGATGAAACGTTGGCGTCTGTGGGGGTTGATGATCGCTTTAGCTTTGGCCATGGCGTGCCAGCCGGCGCAGAGGGGGGCCTTGCCTGCCCCTGTACCGAACGCGCCGGCGCGGGATAAATTGCGCCTTTTCTGGGTCAACAGCTATGCCGGCGAAGATGTATGGTCCCAACAAGTACGAACAGGCGTTTTGGAGACATTGGCGCGTAGCGGCTATACGCTTGTAGAGGGCACATTGGAAATGGAGACCTTTAATATGGAGGTACAGCAGATCCCTATGATTGACGTCGCTACGCCGGCAGCCAACCGGGCCGTGGAGAAGATTCAGGCTTCCCAACCCGATCTGGTGGTCGTCGTTGGCGATGTGGCCTCACGTGCTGTCATTCCCCGCTATCCCGATCGCAGCCTCCCCTTTGTTCTGTGCGGATTTGTCGGTGATCCGGCAGTGTATGGTCTGAATCTACCTAACGTCACCGGAGTTTTGGAGGCCTTGCATCCTGTGCAGACGGTGGCGATGGCGTATGCCTTTGTCGAAGATGCCCAGCAGTATATGATCCTCAGTGATGGCTCGGTAGCAGGTAAAGCTCGTGCCCTGTCTGCTTATAGTGTTTTAGGACAGAGTGAATACGGCGCCTCGGCGTCATTGTTTAGGATGGTAGAAACGTGGTCCCGTTGGCAAACGACGGTGTTGGAAGACGCACGCGCCGTGGACTTTATCCTCCTGGCGAGTTATCAGGGTGTGGTGGATGATACCGGAGCGCTCGTCGATGAGAAAGAGGTTCTGGCCTGGATGCAGGCTAACTCGCCGGTGCCGGTTTTCGCGTTGTCCGACTTCGCCATTGTCAATGGGGCGGTCGGGGGTCTGGTTTCGTATGGCTATGAAGAGGGTGTTTCGGTTGGAGAGATCGTGGTGCGGCTTGCCGCCGGCGAGTCGCCGTCCGATATCGAGATTCGTGGGCCGGAGCGCAACCTGCTGGCAGTCAATCTGGCGGCCGTGCATCATTGGAACTTGCGCATCCCTATCACATTCCCGCTGGCGGCGCGCATCTATAGCACCTTGCCCGCCTCACAAGGAGGTCGTTAATGTCACAGAAGGGCCTGAGCCTGCGCTGGCGCATGATCTTGATCATCGCGGGTATCCCTTTGTTGCTCCTGGTGCCGGTTTTCATCTATGTGGGTAGTCAATACCGGGATGCTTACCGCCAGGCCTACTGGGGAAAGGGCGATTTGATCACCGTTCAGTTGCAGCAAACACTGGAAACTGTCGCGCCTTATGTCGAAACGTTCGCGGATGCGCCGGGATTGGCGACGCTTTTGCGAAAGGCCGTCGAGGGCAGCCCGGAGTTCGACTTCATTGCTTTGGTGGATAACACGGGCAGAGTGATCGAACACTCCACGCCGGGGTTCAAAGGCACCACCATAACCGAGTTGGCCGGTCTCGATGTCGCTGAACCCATTGAACGGCGCGAAGTGGCGGCCTTTGGTTCGGTCTATCTCATCTCACGGGCGGTTCCCATGCCCGGTGCAGGTGCCCCGGGGAGTCCCACTCAGCAACTCTACATCGTCGTAGGAGAGCGGGCCGAGCTTGTTGACCCTTCGATGAGGGCATTGTTGCTCGTCGGCATCGTCGGGGCGGCGGGACTGATCGCGTTGTTGTACTTTTCGACGCAGAGACTGGTGTTGCAACCTCTCTCCCGTCTGGCGGAAGGGGCGCGGATCATGGGCGCCGGGGATTTGACCCACACCATCTCCATCGAACGGGAGGATGAGATCGGTTCTGTAGCGCAATCGTTCAACGCCATGGCCTCACGCCTGCGCGAAATGGTGGCCGGTCTGGAGCAGCGCATTGCCGAGCGTACTGCCGCGCTGGAGCGCCGGACACTGCAACTGGAGACTATCAGCCTGGTCAGCAAAGAAGCGGCCCAGGTGCGCAACGTTATCCTGCTTCTGGAGACGACCGTGCGGGCCGTTTCCGAGCGCTTCGGTTTCTACCATGTGGGGATTTTCATCCTCGACGATGCCAAGATGTGGGCCATTTTGCGTGCCGCTTCTTCGGAGGGCGGGCAGCGGATGTTGGCGCGTGGACACCGTTTACAGGTTGGGCAGACAGGGGTAGTGGGCTTTGTGGCCGGTTCTGGCAAGCCGCGCATCGTCTTTAACGTCGGCGAGGATGCCGTCTGGTTCAACAATCCTGACCTCCCGGCCACGCGCTCGGAGATGGCTTTGCCGCTGCTGGTGGAGAATGAAGTCATCGGCGTCCTGGACGTGCAGAGTGACGTCCCTCATGCCTTCACCGATGAAGATATCAGCACGCTGCAACTGCTGGCCGACCAGTTGGCCGTAGCGCTTAACAACGCGCGTGCGCTCGAACAGATGGAAAGCGCGCTGGCCGAAGTTCATGCTCTGCAAGTTGAGTACAGCCGTCAGGGATGGGCACGGATCGCGGCTCAGACGCGCCCCCTGGCTTACGAATATGATCGGGTGGACGTAAACCCGGTGGCCCCGCTTCCCGTGCCCGCCGAATTGCGTGACGGACGTGCGTCGCGCGCTCAGCTCATGGATGGCGGCGTGCCGGTGATGATGGAAACATTGCGGGCCGGCGACCGCGTGTTGGGCTATTTGGGACTGGCCGACTCGCAGCACACCTGGTCCGCCGAGGAACTGTCGCTGGTCGAGAGTGTCGGTGAGCAGGTAGCTCTTGCCCTGGAAAACGCCCGACTCTTTGAAGAGTCTCAGCAGAGCCAGCGCCAGCAAACCCTCATCAGTAACGTCTTGCAGGTGGCCTCCAATCCCGACCTGAGTTTTGAAGAAGTTTTGGCGGAGATCGCCCGTATTTTGGCGCAGGCGTTGAATATGGCCGTGGGAATTTATACCTTCCCTGTGCCCAACTTCCCGCGTGTGCAACCCCATGCCGTTCTTGATCCTGCTGGAAAGCGCTTGCCCTTCCCCGACGAACCCCTCTCGCTTGCCGATGAACATTTCACTTTCCTCCGTGGACTGCGCCGCGCCGAGTTAGGGCCGCTTTCGCCGCTGCTGGGTGGCGTCGAGCTGACGCCGGATAGCCAGGAATTGCTGTCGCCTTACACCTTGGGGTGCGTGTTCTACGTCCCGTTGGGCAGTGGCGGCTCGCAGCGCGGTTTTATGGCCCTGCTTCAACCTCAGGACAATGTGTTGCCGCTCGACTCTGAGACCCGCGACCTCGTCCAGCGCCTGGCTAATCAGATTGAAGTTGTTTTGGATAACCTGACGCTGACCGAAGAGACGCAGCAACGCTCCGAAGAACTGCGCTCTCTCTACAACATCTCTTTGGTCCTGAGCGAGTTGCTGGAGCCAACGGATGTATTGTCGGCGATTGTGCAGCAAGGGGAAACACTGCTCGAGGCGGACGGGAGTGAGTTCTTCGAGTACGAGGCCGAAACCGACGCCTTGATTTTGACGCTGGCCCCGGCGGATGGTTCCATGGGACAGGTGGGACTGCGGTTGCAGCGCGGCGAGGGATTGGCGGGAGAAGCCCTGGATAAACAACAGACGCTCTTTGTCGAGGATGAGGAGGCCGGGGATAAACGTCTGCCTGCTCCCGGTGGAACGCGCTTTCATGCCAGCATGGCCGTGCCTCTAAGCGGACGGTTTGGTCCGCAAGGGGTGCTGGTCTTGCACGCCGAAGAAGTCGCTGCCTTTGGCGAGCGAGAAGTGCGTCTGGCTAACCTCTTTGCTCAGCAAGCGGCCGCCGCTTTGGATAACGCGCGGCTGAACAAAGACGCGCAACGTCGTGCGGAAGAATTCTCCCTGCTCTCCCAGGCCGGCATCGACTTGCTGCCTATTCGGGATGTGGAACAGCTTCTCGCGCGTGCTGCCGATTGGGCCCGCCGGGTTTTTAACGTGCCGCGTGTCATGATTTATCTGCAAGACTCGGCTACAGGACACTACTTGCACGGGTTAAGCGTGGATGCTGCCGAACACAGTTGGCAAGAACAGGAAAGGGTGATGCCTACCCCCGGTGGTCTGACGGAAACCATCATCGCTACCCATGAGAGTGTCCTGGTTCGAGATACCCGTGAACATCCCAGTGTCAGCAGTCGGCGGTTGGCCGAGTTGGGACTGCTGTCGCGCATGGGGGTGCCGCTGCGCGTCGGTGAGGATGTGTTAGGGGCACTCCTGGTCGCCGGCACCGCCGTCAACCAGTTTAGCGAGCGTGAACTGAATATGCTGGAGTTTATGGCGACGCAAATTTCTTCGGCGATCCAGAACGCCCTGCAATTCGGTCGCACGGAAGCGGCGTTGAGCGTGGTCCGCCGACAGGCGCGCTATCAGGCCAACGTCTCGCAGGCCGCGGCTCTGCTGACCGAGCGCGGCACCGAAGCGGTTTTCGATGTACTGCGTTTACTTGGTGAAGCCTCGGCGGCTCAAGGCGTTCTCTATCTGGAGTATCATGCGGCGGAAGATAATGTCGCCATGGAGGATGCGGTCGGAACCGTTGCCGGCGACTCATACTGGCAGTCCCGGGCAATGTGGATGGCAACGACGCTCCCCACCGACGGGGTTGACACGGCGTTGCTCGATCACCTCTCTCTGGAGCGGATGCAGCCCTGGGCCGATCAACTCATCGGCAAACCCTACCTGACGCTCCAACCCGAGGCCCTCCCTGACTCGGAGCGGGAACTGATGCAGGCGCTTGGTTTTAACACGCTGTTGGTGTTGACCGTGCGGGGCGAGGCCCTTTATCCTAATGTGATCCTGATAGGCCGCGCCGACGCTGAAGGGGCCTGGGTGGAAGACGAAATCGTTGCCATGCAGACGGCTGCGGCCACACTTTCTAACACCATTGCGCGTGAACGGGTCTTCCAGGAAGTTCAGACCTCGCGCACCGAGACTGAAGCCCTGTACCGTGGAAGCGCCGAGTTGAACCTGGCGCAATCTTACGACGGCATCCTGAACGTGTTGCGTACCCACACCGTCCTGGGGCAGGGCGCCTATCACATGACGTTGCAACTCTTTGACCATCCCTGGACGGATGAGAGCGAACCCCAGTACGCCGAAGTCGTGGCGCACTGGACGACCACCGACAGGAGTATGCTGCGGGAGCGGGTATGGCTTGATGATTTCCCGGCCGCGCAGGAATGGGGCCGTCATCCCGGCATGATCGTCCTGGATGATGTGGAAAATAACCCGCTCTTGAGCCGTAAAAACCGCGCTCTGTTCTCCCGGGTATTCGGCGCCAAGACAGTGATTCTGGTGCCTCTGGTGGCCAGTGGTCAGCGGATCGGTTTTGTGCATGCGATGTATCCTCAATCCATGGCGTTCTCGGAACAGGAACGTCGCCGCCTGGAAAGCCTGACACAGCAGGCGGCCATCGCCACGCAGAACCGATTGCAACTGTTGACCATTGAAGCGCGGGTCAATCGGGAGCGGATGATCCGTGAAATCACCGAACGCATTCAGGCTGCACCGGATGTGCAAGGGGTGTTGCAAGCTGCCGTGCGCGAATTAGGGCGGGCCTTCGGGACGCCGCGCAACCGGATCCAGTTCCGCTCGCCCGGTGAATCGACCGGCACAGGAACTGATGGAGACGAAGAGAATGAGAGGGAATGATAGCCGGGTCAAGCGCTGCGCTGTTCCTCCGATAAGATGGAATGGTTCTTGGACAGCCGTATATCCACCGGCTGGGAAAGGTTATTGGAAATGACGAAAAAGCGTAAAGAAAAACTGGCTGAGGAATTCATCGACGCCCGCACCGGGGACACTCTGGATCAACAAACGGGTGAACCTGCGCCCTGGTTTGAGTTGACCCAGGCCGCGATGGCGGAAATCCTCGCAAGACTCTTTGATACGGTCACATGGATGCCCTTGAGCGAAGCCACCGTGCATGGGATCATCGCGCGCGAGCCGTTGACGGTCCATACTTACACGACTACCCTGGTGGGTGATGAACGACAGACGCAAGGGACTTACGCGACGCCTCTTGAGGATATCAATGGCTGGCCGGATCAACCACACCAGGTCATCTTCTATGATAACCCAGAGGACCACAGTGTAGCCATGCCGGAGTCGCTACGCGCGCGCATGGTGCAGAGGGGATATCGTTCAGCATTGACGACCGGCTTAATGGCGCATGGGGAACTGGTCGGTTTCCTCACCTTGAGCAGTACAGCTTCCCTCCCTGACGGTGCTCAATCTGAGATTCAAGATGCCGTTGGCGTTCTGGCCGATTCCATTGGAGTGGCACTGGATAGCCTCTTGCAGGGTGAACAGACGCGCCGGCGTACTGAACAACTGGAAACACTGAGTGTGATTGAATCCGCACTTTTGGAAACCAGTACCGAAGCTGAGATCCTGGATGTGTTTATACTGGCCCTGAAAAACACCGCCACCCTCACGGCCTGGTTAGTGTATACTGACGCCGATGCCGGCGGGACGCTGACGTCGCAGATTGTGGCTTCCTGGCATGAGGGGGGCATTCAGCCTCAAGATTCTTTACTGCATCATCCGCTGTTCCCGGATACTTTTCCCATGTCGCGTTTGTGGCTGGGCGATCTGGATCAGACTTTTTATACCTTCGATCTCCGCCAGGACGTTCAGATGGACGTTCGTGCGCGCGAATGGGCGGTCAAGTACGGTTTTGTGTCGGTTGTCGTGCTTCCGCTGCGGCATGATGGGCATTTGCAGGGTGTCATCGTCCTCAACTGGACCGAACCTTACACCTTGTCAGATACAGAGCGATTCCTTTTGCGACGTTTGCTGCGCCCGACCGTAGCATTGCTCTCGCGGCGGCGCGCTTACCTTGCCGAAGAGGCGGCGCGTGCTGAAAATGAGCGCCGTGCGACACAATTTCAAACCGCCGCGGAAGTCGCGCACGCGGCCTCCTCCATCATCGATCTGGACACCTTGTTGCCGCAAGCCGTGGAACTGCTCCGCGAGCGCTTTGACCTTTACTATGTCGGCGTTTTTCTGGTTGATGAGACGAAGCAATGGGTAGCGCTGCGCGCCGGTACGGGCGAGGCCGGTCGTACCATGTTGGAGCGCCGTCACGGTTTCGCCGTGGGTGGCAACTCCATGATCGGGCGGTGTGTGGCCGAAGCCACGCCGCAGATTCCTGAAAGTGTCGAAGCGGCGGTACGTTACGTCAACCCGCTCCTGCCCGACACGACGGCAGAAATTGCTCTGCCGTTGGTCAGCCGTAACCAAATGATCGGCGCTATGTCGATCCAATCGAGCAAAGTGCGTGCCTTTTCTGTGACCGATATCACCATCTTGCAGACGGTTGCTGACCAGTTAGCCAATGCAATTCAGAACGCCCGGCTGTTCGATCAACTCAATACCTCGCTGGTCGAAAGTGAGATGCAGACGGAAGTGAGCCTGGCGATCAACGAGGCGCAGTCTGTCAGTGAAATTGCGCGCGCGGCGGCGCGAGTGGCTGAGTTTATGGGCCTGGAGGGCGTTCTGCTGCATGACTTCACCCGCTGGGATGAGGCCGGACGACCTGTGAGCCAGGACATTTACAGCCTGGTCATGCATGAAACCGCCGCCGAATCCAACGTCGTGGAGAATATCGAAGTTGACCAGGAGTTGTTAGACTGGATCCTCGCCGACATACGCCGCATCTATGTCAGCAGGGACCTGGTCGCCGATCAGGAGTTGCCTGAGTCGGTGCGGGCCAACCTGCTGGCGCAGGGATATAACAGTATGATTGGTGCCGTTGTCAGCACGCGGAGCCGCCTGTTAGGCTTTTTGATCATGCATAGCACCCAGCCGGTGGAGGAGTTCCCGACTCGTTATATCCAGGTTTTCGTGCGGACTTTAACGGATCAGGTCTCGACGGGATTGGAGCGTTACACCTTGCTCCGTGAAAGCGCGCGGCGCGCGGCGCGCATGGAGGCGGCCTCTGAGATTGCCCGTTATGCGGCGTCGATTCTGGATCAGGAGACGTTGCTCACCGAGGTTGCCAAACTGATCCGCGAGCGTTTCCATATTGACTACGTGGGCATCTACATGGTCGATGATTCGGGTCAATGGGCCGTCTTACACGCTGCTAGCGGAGGTGGAGAGGGTAGCAACGCCGCGCTGCCAGGCGTGGCGCAGGGACAACGCTTAGCGGTAGGGGGAGATACCATGGTGGGAATGTGTGTATCTACCGCTACTCCACGTGTGGCTTTGGCTATAGATGAAAAATCGCCGCCGTTTGACGTCGCTACGGCGCCCGGAACCCGTTCGGCCATCGTGTTGCCGCTTATCAGCCAGAATGTCGTCATTGGAGCCATCGCTATGAACTCCCTGGAGGCAGCGGCCTATTCCCAAGAGGATATGGCGATCTTGCAAACAATGGTTGACCACCTGACGACGACCATTGGCAATGCGCGGCTTTTTGCCCAGTCCCAGGCTAGCCTGGAAGAGTTACAGCGCGTCCAGCAACGTTACGCTGTGGAAACGTGGGATAGCTACGTCGAAAAGCAAGACATTGTCGGCTATGCTTATGATTTGAACGCCATGACCCCCTTGCCTGTCGAGCAGGCCGATGTGCCGGCTGACTTCTGGGGCGGCCAACTCTTCATGCGCAGTGGCGAAGACGGCGGAGATGGGGCCACGCTGGCCGCGCCTTTCGCCGTCAGGAACGAGCCGGTGGGTTTCATGAGTTTTGAAGAGCCTGGCAAGTCACGAACGTGGACTGATGATAACGTTGCCGTCATTGAAGCCGTGCGGGAGCAGCTTTCTCTGGCCCTGGAGAACCGTCTGTTGATCGACCAATCCCAAAATGCACTGCGTGAAGCCCGGCAGCGTGAGCGCGAAGTCCGTTTCTTGCAGGAAGTCGCCGCCTTCTTGAATGCGACCGAGAGTATCGTGGCTTCTCAGGGCGAATTGCGAGATCATTTGCAAGCCTTCATCCCGCTGGACTCACTGTCCATCGTGGGATATGACGCCAATCGTAGACTGTATTTCGTGGGCGAGCAGACCGCTAACGTGCTCGATCCTCAGGCCTGGAGCGGCGTCGAAGTGGGAGAGGGGACGGGGTACGCCTGGGTCGTCGAGATGAATGAACCGCTGGTGAGTGATGACATCCGTCAGACGCCGCGTTTCCGGGAGGATGAGACGCTCATCGCGGCCGGCATAACGTCGCGCGCGGTCATGCCCTTGCGCTTAGGCGTGCGCACGCTGGGTACGTTGAACCTGGAAAGCCGTCAGCCCGGCGTGTTCTCCCGTCCGGAGCTGATGCCCATCCTCTTGCAGGTGACGGCGCAAGTCGCCTCGGCGATGGAGCGTGCCAACCTGCTTCAGCGCGCCCAGGAAAGCGCCGGCGAGTCGCGTACCCTTTATGAAGCGACCAGTGCGCTGGCCGAGGCCACCAGCTATGAGGCCGTCCTACGGGCCATCGTCGGCCACACGATTTTGTCCGAAAAGGCCTGGGCTGAAATCGCGCTGTTCGTCGTTGACCCTGAGACCGGCGCCGCACACAATCTGCTGGAAATCGTGGGTTCGTGGAGCAGCGTCCCCTCAGCAGGAGAACTGGAAGTCGGGCAACGGATGGGGCTTGCGGAATTCCCGGCACTGCAACTCATTCCCCCGGAACAGCAACTGTACATCTGTGAAGACATCGATAGGGCGACGGACATGCCGCCGGCGATCCGCAGTTTCTATCTGGAACAGGGGGTGCAGGCGTTGGTCATAGCGCGTCTTTCGACGGGAGGGGGCGCCCCTGGCGGCGAGCTTGGCCTGTTCCAGCTTCGCTTCGTGGAGCCTTATCATCCCTCAGAACAGGATGTGCGTCTCTACGATAACATCGCCGATCAGGCTGCCGTCGTGCTTTCTAACCAGCAACTCCTGCGACTTTCTGAGGCGCGCACCGAGCAATTGACCGCTGCCGTAGACTTTGCGAACCTGGCGACGGCCCTCTCTGAACGCGAAGATTTACTGAAGAAATCGGTCGACTTTTTCAAGACGCGCTTTGGTTTCTATTATGTGAGCATTTCGATGTTGGACGAGGAGGGCGAATGGGCCGTCCTGCAAGCGGGGACCGGCGATGTTGCCGAGAAGTTGCTGCGGATGGGAACGCGGGTGCGCGTCGATACCAGCTCGATGATCGGCTGGTGCATCCTCAATGACCAACCGCGCATCGCCCAGGATGTGACGCGCGACCCGCTGTACTTTGAAAATCCTCTCTTGCCGAACGTGCGGTCGTCGATTGCGCTTCCCCTCAAGAGCCGTGGACAGGTCAATGGTGCCCTCACCATCGACAGTGACCGGCGGTTTGCGTTCACCGGTGAAATCATCTCGACCCTCGAACTGATGGCGACGCAACTGGCGAATATGATTGAAAGCGCCGACTTGTACGACCGTTCACAAAGCTCGCTGGCCGAAACGCGGATGTTGTATCGCATCGCGCAGCAGATTACCGACGCGCTGACCGTCGAGAATGTCTTCAAAGCTGCCGTCGAAGGGATCTCGCAGCGTCCTGAGCCGGACCTGATCGTCGCCGCGCAGTTGGAACCGCGTCAGACGCCGACGTCGATGCGCATTGTGGGGTCGTGGAGCCGCGATGGCGTACCTTTACCTTTTGAGGCGTACTCGTTCGAGCAAATCCCCCGCCTGGCGGCCATACTACGGGATGATGAGAGTTTTGTCACGCCCGATGTGACCCAGGACCCCCAGGTCGACGAATTCTTCCGTGCCATGTTCGGGCAACTGGGACTGCGGGCGATGGCCGCTTTCCAGTTGCGCATTTACGGTGTGCAGTACGGTACGGTGATGATTCACAGTCGCAAGGCGCGAGAGTTTTCGAACACGGAACTGCGTTTTTATGAAAACGTGTCCCGCCAGGCTTTCGTTGCCCTCCAGAATATCAACCTTGTGGAAGAGACGCGGGAACAGGCGGAGCGGCGCGACATCCTCAATGAAGTATTGCGTACCGCCTCCAGCTCCCTGGATAGGCTGTCGCTGCTGCGCGATGTCGGCAGAGTCATCGCTACTCGTCTGGAACGCCCGGTGCTGATGTGGAACTGGGACAATCAAATGCTTACCGTGGTCTCTGGGCATGAAGCCGGCGGAAAACTGATGACGAATGGAGACTCTCCGCCGTCTTTGACGCGCACGGATGCCCCCTTGCTTTATCAGGTCGTCGACAGGATGATTCCGGTCTCCATCGACTTTATGCAAGAGCACGGGCCTGTGCTCGAACGCTCATTTGCCCATTTCGATCAGCCTCTCGTCGAAGGTTACGCCGTTCCCTTGCGGGTGCGCGGGACAGTCTTCGGCATTATGCTCTTGGGGCGTCATGAAGACCATCCACCCTTCGATGAAGAAACCAAAGATTTTATGCGGACGGCCGGCGTCAACGTCAGTGTTGCCTTGCAGACGGCCATTCTTTATCAGGATGCACAGGAAACCGCCGTCAAGCTGCAGGAAGTCGATAAGCTCAAGAACCAGTTCATGGCGAACATGTCCCATGAACTCCGCACTCCGTTGAACTCCATCATCGGATTCTCACGGGTGATCTTGAAAGGTATCGACGGCCCATTGACCGACATGCAAAAAACAGACCTGACGGCCATTTACGAAAGCGGGCGGAACTTGCTGGAATTGATCAATGACATCCTGGACATTTCCAAGATCGATGCCGGCAAGATGGAAATGGCCTTCGAGCCAACCAATTTGCAGGAGATCGTCCGGAGCGTCGTCACCACCATAGCGGGACAATTGATGGACAGCCCGGTCGAAGTCTTGACGGATGTGCCGGAGGAATTGCCGGTGGTCTTGGCCGATAGCCGGCGTATTCGGCAGGTGTTGACGAACCTGGTGGGTAACGCGGTGAAATTCACCGACCATGGCTACATCAAGATCTCCGCTTCGTACGACAACTACCGGGTGATTATGAGCGTTGAGGACACCGGCATTGGCATTCCTCCCGACCGTCGCCAGGCCGTTTTTGAGAAATTTGAACAGGTGGATTCTTCCTCAACGCGACGCTATGGCGGCACGGGTCTGGGCTTACCTCTTAGCCGCGAGTTCGTCAGACTCCATGGCGGTGACATGGATTTTGAAAGCGTGCCTGGGGAAGGTTCGCGCTTCTTCTTCTGGATCCCCATCGGTGGGCCATCGGCCAAACGTGAAGGAGAGGATAAAGAGACTCAGCAAGCCGGCGTTCGTACCATTCTCACCATCGATGATGATGAAGGCGTCATTACCCTCTTCCAGCGTTACCTGGAAAAGCAGGGTTACAACGTCGCCGGCATGACGACCGGTGAAGGTGTCGTCGAAACCGCCAAACGCTTGAAACCCTATGCGATCACGTTGGATGTGATTATGCCGGGGAAGGACGGTTGGCAGATCATCCAGGAACTGCGCGCCGATCCAGAAACCCGCGATATCCCCATCATTGTCTGTTCCATTCTCAGTGAAGCCGATAAGGGGATGAGCATGGGCGTCGCCGACTATCTGGTGAAACCGATCACCGAGCAGGACTTGCTCGATGCACTCAGGCATTTGGAGCAGCCGGGCGCCGTGGGACACGTGTTGGTCGTGGATGATAACCCCGATGACCGGAAATTACTGCGGCGCATCCTTGAGGACGGTGGTTATAAAGTCGAGGAGGCGACCGGAGGCGCAGAGGCCATCGATGTCATTCACACGGACCCGCCCAATTTGCTCATCCTGGATTTGATGATGCCGGATGTCGACGGCTTCGCGGTGTTGGAGAATCTCAAGATGTCGCCGCTTACCCGCGATATTCCCGTAATCGTTGTGACGGCCAAAGAACTCAGCAAAGCCGAACGTGAGCGCCTGCAACAGCGGGTCGAAGCATTATTGCAAAAAGGGCTGTTTGACCAGAATCAATTGCTCAACGACGTTCTCTCTGCTTTGGAACGCTTGAAGGGGACTTAACCTGCATCGTAGACCAGGCTCTGCCCTCTTGCTCTCCTTCCCCAGGGAAGAGGGATTTTTGTGTCGCCTCCTTCTTCCCCGCTTGCGGGTGAGAAGGAGGCGGAGGAATGAGAGGGTCATCGCCTATGGTCAAAGTGTCAACGCGGCCTTAGCGTACTCTGCGGTGAGATTCGATCACATAGCTTGACAGTTTGCCTCTAGGGTGTACAATAAATTTCGTTAACCAAGCATATTCTCCATCCCATAGCATATTTATCTAACAGGAGGTTGTATCATGGCTTATGTGATTACTGACATTTGTGAACGCGCTGGCATGTGCGTTGACGTGTGTCCGACAGACTCCATTCACTTTGTGGAAGGTGACCCTAAGTGGCCCACCTACTACATCAACCCTGACACCTGCATTAGCTGTGGCGCGTGTGCTGCGGAGTGCCCCAACGAGGCGATCTTCGATGAGGCCGATGACGAGGCGGCAGATTTCGTGCAGAAAAATGCTGATTTCTATACCAAAGGCCCCGGCAAAGATTTGATTTAAGCCAGTTTCATCGAAGTTGCTGGCAGTCTCAGACGTGAAACGTAAAAACTTACGTTTCACGTTTTGGGTTCTTCAGGATTGCGTGGAGGCGGAATAAGAAACCAGCCACGGATTTCACGGAGTGACACGCCAGGTATAAAAATTAGCGCCATCCGTATCATCCGTGGCAAAAATTAAAGCTGTTTTTCCATCACCACCCAAAGTTCCCCAGAACCACGTTTTGTTATAGGATGTAGATGGGACTGGAAAATATCCATCCTACCTTCCGCCCCTGAAATTGACGATAAACCTCAACGCGATAAATACCCGGCTCCACCGAGGTATGGCGTAGTTGCGTTCCCCGGGCGCGTAAAATGGGTTTCCCATCGCGGAGCAGGTGTATTTCGCCTGGCGCCGGCAGATCGATTTCGATATTGCTGGCGCCTAGACGGCGCAACTCTTCCCCCATCGTGGCTTGCGCTGCGCCGCTTCGCGCCACGAAGCGAAATCCCCGTGTGGAAGAGGGCAGGTCGTAGCCGACCCAGGTGCGTCCTGCCCGCAGCGCTTCGTAAATCAGCGCCTTGTCCGACGCTGTCTCGCCCGATAATGGACTCTGCGTCAAAAGGTGCGTGTTGACGCCATGGAAAAGATAATTATAGGACAACCCTGCATGCCCGAACAAACGCCATTTCGCGGAGTCTCCATGCGCGTTAGCGCCGCCTAGAGCCGCGAGTCGTTGTCCGTCGCGGAGCAGTTCATCCCACAATCGCAGCGTAGCCTTGTGCGGTCCGCGTATTCCCCATTCAGGACGCCGGGCGTAAATGGCGGCTATCGGCCTTGCCCACAGCAAACCCTTAAATTCCGACATATAATCCCACACTTCTATGCCGGTCACCCCGGCCGGCGGCCAATCCACCCACGGTGTCGCCCGCCAATCCGGTTTCAGCGGGCTGTGCCGGTCGAGGGGATGCGCGATGTAACAGAACCCGCCCCGCGCGTGCACGGTTTGGATGAGCGTCTGCGTACTACCGAAAGAATACGGCGCGATCTCCTGTTCCGTCCCGTAGACAAGCAGATGGTTAGCCGGTGGATGGCGACAAACATTATGGACCTCTTCCCCTACCAACAGCAACGTTCGTCCATAATAACCCTCAAGGCCCTCGGCATAGATATTGTGATCCGTAACGATGACGAAATTGAGGCCCGCGGTGGCGGCGGCAGCAGCGATCTCTTTGTGCCAGGCTGCTCCATCGGAGTAAATGGAATGGACATGCGGATTGCCAACGTATTCGCGGTAGGTTTCCATAAGACGAAATCTTATCGAGAAGGGGGGATTTGTCAAACGCTTTGCCGCCCGCCACACCCCCTACAAAAATTCCCCTTCCTGGGGGGAAGGGGAATGGGCTTATAGAAATACGCCTATCGTGTCATTCAAGAGTCCTTTGCCTACCCCAATCCGCGTTCAACCTACTATAGGGAATATAAGTAGCTGCGCCAGGTTGACTGGCCTGAATAGATACAACGAGAGATTGTAACCGCGGGAAGTATAGATACGCTGAAAATTTGCACCTTCTGGGGAACGTGTTTATAATAAAAGTGCCACACTTCAGTATGTGCTATGACTGACATGAAAGGCAGGCGGCTATGAGCGAGCAAGGCAGGGAACTCGCCACCATTTTCGAAGCGATTGCCAATGGGCTGGATATCCAGGGCGAAAACTATCACCGCATTCTGGCTTATCGACGCGCGGCTGAGAGCTTGCGGGCTTTGGGCGAGCCATTGGAACAGGTCTGGCAGGAGGGCCGGCTGGAAACTATCCCCGGTATCGGCGACATCCTGGCGGCGAAGATTGACGAATATCTGCGCACCGGCGAAGTGCAGGCCTACATGAAACTCCAGGAGCAAATCCCGTTGGGCTTGCTGACGATTTTAGAAATTCCGGGAATGGGCCCACGGCGTACCCGGCTTGTATGGCAGGAACTCGGCATCACCTCCGTGGAGGAGTTGGAAGGCGCCGCCAGGGCGGGACAATTGCACCGCGTCAAGGGCATTGGCCTGGCGACGGAGCAAAAGATCCTGGAGGGCATCCGTGCGTGGCAGCGCCAAAGCAGTGAGCGCATTCCTCTGGGAGTCGCCTGGCCCCTGGGGAACGAAATCCTGAGCGCTCTGCGGGAAGTCCCTGATGTGTATGCCGCCGAGCCGGTGGGGAGCCTGCGCCGTAGGCGTGCTACACTCGGCGACCTGGACTTACTGGTGGCTGCCGAGGCGTCCGAGTCGGTGATGACTTGCTTCCGCACGCTGCCGATGGTGGAGGAGGTCTTAACGACCGGAAAGACCCGATCCGCGATCCGCACCATGGATGGGATACAGGTGGGACTGCGCGTCGTCTCGCCGGAGCGTTGGGGACCGG
Source organism: Anaerolineae bacterium (assembly GCA_035415725.1). GTDB lineage: Bacteria > Chloroflexota > Anaerolineae > B4-G1 > SLSP01 > DSWT01. The sequence continues at coordinate 141,226 of DAOOGN010000001.1, forward strand.
CGCTGTACGACTTCACGGGCAGCCAGGCACACACCTTGCGTATGCGCGCTCTGGCGCGTGAACGAGGACTTGTGCCTAATGAATATGGCTTTCGTCGCCTCGCCACCGGGACGGTCGCCGGCGAAAATGGTGGGCCGGGTGCGTCGGAAATTGTTTGCACCGATGAAACGTGCATCTATGCGACGCTGGGGTTGCCCTGGATTCCTCCGGAATTGCGGGAGGATCGCGGTGAGATCGCGGCGGCGCAGGAAGGACGTCTGCCGCATCTGGTGACGCGCCATGACCTCCTGGGTGATTTCCAATGTCATACCACCTTCTCCGACGGCGATAGCAGTCTGGTAGAGATGGCGCAGGCAGCGCGCGCTGCCGGACTGTGCTACATCGTGGTGAGCGACCATGCCGGACGCGAGGGCGTGTCTGTGGATGCCATTTCACAAGTGCAGGAGGAAATAGCCCAGCTTAACCGGCTCTTCAACGGGGATTTCCGCGTGATCGCCGGCGTTGAAGTCGGCATCCAGCTCGATGGCTCATTGGATTGGCCGGATGAGGCCCTGGCACGAACGGAATTCGTGATCGCGTCTATCCACACCGATTTCGGCCTGTCCCAGGCGCAGATGACCGGCCGACTCCTCGCTGCGATGCACAACCCCTACGTTGATATGATCGGTCATCCCACCGGACGTTGGCTCGGAAAACGCGAGAGCGCCGATCTGGATATGGAAGCAGTCTTCAAAACCGCGTTGGAATATAACGTAGCGCTTGAGGTGAACGCCTGGCCTCAGCGACTCGACCTGAATGACATGGCCGTGCGGCGGGCGGTAACGTTGGGCGTTCCTCTGGCGATCAGTTCTTCGGCTCATGATCAGGATGGGTTTGCCGTGTTGGAGTATGGCGTGGCGATGGCGCGGCGGGGATGGGCCGAACCTCGCCATTTGTTGAACACACTCACCGCCGCTGAAGTTCTCGCCCGGCGCCGGCACCGTTTGCGCCAACGAGGGGTGGGGGTGTAGGATGTCGCTACGCTTTGTGGCCGTTGCCCTGAATCAGACCGATCTGCAAGCAGTTCGCTACACGATCGACGGAGTACAGGAAGCACGGGTGACATTGTGGATTGATGCTTATGATAGCGTTGAGACCGGACTGCGTCGCATACGCTCCGCTATTCGCCAGGTGTGGCCGCTGCAAAACCAAATCTCGGCGGTCGGCCTTTCCGTGCCGGGATTGTTGGATTACAAGCGCGGCGTGTTGCGTTCCTTGCCGGGATTCGCCGCCTGGGTCGACGTTCCCTTGCGTGAAACCCTGGTCGAAACGTTGGGTGTGCCGGTGTTTATCGGGAAAGCGGCGGATACCGCGGCGTTGGGCGAACACCGTTTCGGGGTGGGGCAGGGTGTCGCCGATATGGTTTACCTGGCTCTGAACGAAAGTCTGGAGTGTGGGACGATTTATCATAACCGGCTTTTCACCGGCGGCAATGGTCTGGGCGGAGAGCTAGGGTACGTCGTGCTGGAAGCGCCCGCATCCATGTCGCCACACTCTGAAGTCACCTGCCTGGAGACCATGCTCTCTGGCGCAGCCGTTCTGCGGCGCCTGCGCGAACGCTGGACTATGGCCGAAGGCGCGTCATGGGCGGAAAAGTACGGGAGCGACCCGGCGGCATTGACCGTCGCGGCGGTGTGCGCGGCGGCGCAACAAGGGGACGGGTTGGCGCGGGCAGCCTTGCAAGAAACCGGCGTATACCTGGGATGGATGATCGTCAGCTTGATGCACATACTGGACCCGTCCTTGTTTGTGCTCGACGGCCTGGTGCACCTCGCGGGTGACGCTCTGCTCGTCCCGCTGCGGGAGACCATCGCCGCCTGCGCCCCGGCTGTTTACCGCGAACATACCCGCATCGTCCTGGCGCAATTGGGAAGTGATGTTAGACTGTGGGGCGCCTTGGCGCTCTGCCTCATGGAACTGGGTCTGTAAACATAGAGCTGTTTCACCTTTCCGGAAACGACGATGTCGCGTTTATTGATTATCTTGACGGTAGCTTTGTTGGCGGCCGTGATGGCCGTGGGGTGGGCCTTGGGACCGGGCATGGAACAGCGCCTGGTACCCGGAGTGTGGATTTGGCATGTCCCCCTCGGCGGCATGGCGCTGCCCGATGCGGCCAGGCATCTGGAAGCATCCTTGCCCTTACAGCAGCCGAACATCGTGATGGTGGGGCCGGAGGGACAGCGCTGGACGTTCTCACCGGCGGACTTGGGGATGACGGTGGATACAGCGGCGACGTTGGAGCGCGCTTATGCCGTGGGTCATGAAACCACGGGCAGCCGTATGTTCTCCGAGCGCCTGGAGATTATGTTGGATGGCGTCATGCTGCCGCCGGTGTTGGCCTGGAACGAACCGCAGACCTTACAGGTTTTGCAGGGCGTTGCCGACGAGGTAGCCCGTTCACCCCAGGACGCGCGGGTGCATCTCGAAGGTACGGAGTTGCGTCTGGAGCCGGGGGTCGAGGGACGGCGGATGGACATCACGGCAACATTGCAAGTTTTACTGCCTCATCTTTACGCGCTCGAAGCGGTGGAAATTGTGCCTCCCCTGGTCAAAGTCCCTCCGCAGATTACCGACGACAAAGCAGAGCAAGCGTTGGGGATCGCCCGCACCATGCTGGCGGAACCGTTGACCTTGCTGGTGCCCAACCCACGTGAGGGCGATCCTGGCCCGTGGACGATGACGCCGGAAGCGATGGCGGAGATGCTGTCTGTCCACATCGGCGTGGATAGCGTCGACGTGGGGCTGGATGAAGCGGCGCTGGCGCAGTTCCTTGGCCCGCTGGCGATGGCCCTGGCCCGCGAACCGGTCAACGCTACCTTCCGCTTCGATGCGGCCACGATCACGCTGATACCCGAAACGCCCAGTGCGATGGGACGCGAGCTGGATGTCACCGCCTCGCTCCAACGCATCAATGAAATGCTTTTGGACGGTCAGCATTTTGTGCCGCTGGTCGTGATCGAGACGCCTCCTGCTTATCCCGACACGGCGACCGCCGCCGATCTGGGGATCCGTGAAGTGGTGGCAGTGGGCGAATCCTACTTTACGGGTTCTCCTTCGGCTCGCGATAGAAATATCCGCCTGGGCGCTTCTAAATTCAACGGAATCATCATTGTGCCGGGGCAGACGTTTTCCTTCAACCAATACCTGGGCGATGTGACCACGGAGGCCGGGTACGACGAATCTTATGTCATCATTGGCACCCGCACTGTGCTAGGGGTGGGCGGCGGCATCTGCCAGGTGGCGACCACCGCTTTCCGCGCGGCCTATTTTGGCGGTTATCCCATCGTCGAGCGTTGGCCGCATGCCTATCGTGTCGGTTATTACGAAGTGGGTGGCTTCGGCCCGGGCTTCGACGCCACCGTTTATTCCCCCCTCGTCGATCTGCGGTTTACCAACGACACGCCGTATCACATCTTGATTCAGACCGAAGTGGATGCGGCGCGGGCGCGGTTGCGCTTTGTCTTCTACAGCACGAGCACCGGGCGCACGGTTGAGCAGATCGGGCCGACATGGAGTGATCCCATCGTGCCGACAACGTCCGTTTACGAATACGATCCCACGCTGCCGGCAGGAACGGTGGTCCAGGACGAAAGTGCACACAACGGCTTGAAGGCTATCCTGGGACGTGTGGTGCGGGATGCCGACGGCAAGGTGCTTTACGAGGATACTTTCGTCAGCAACTTTATCCCCTGGCCGGCGCGCTATCGCTATGGAACCGGCTACATGCCGCCGGAAGGCGCCGAAATCATCACCCCTACACCTTGACGTAGCGTCTAAAAGACGAGGCCCCGCGAAAGAAGCGGGGCCTCGTCTTGGGGGGCGCCGTCGGGTTTAAGCCGCGACCTGCTTGACCCAGGCGCGCAATTCAAAGGTGACTTTCTGGAAGAAGCTGTTGGGCGGGAAATTGCCCTGCGCATATTCTAGCTCTGTGACGCGCGCTTTAACGCGCAGTGCCGTCGTGTCCAGCGTGACTTCCATGCCGGGGCGAATTTCCTGCAGATCATCCCCTTCGCGTTTGGGTTGTATCTTTTCGATCAACCCCGGGTCTTCGAGAGCATACTGGCTGGCAAGCACCGTCGTGACGGTGCGAATGTCGCTTTTGTCGAAGAGCCAGGTCTCGAAAGCGGTGACCTTCTTGGGATCGCCCGCCCCGAGTGTTTCTGAGATGCCGATACCACACTCGCCGAAGAAGTCGGCGCCGATTTCGATGCTGAACGAGGGGTCAAAGTAATCGTCGCCGAGGACGTAAGTATACGTCTTTACCGAAGATGGCTCAATTTCTTCGCCAATGATCTCACCGGTGGGCGTGACGGCAACCGTAGCGGGGAGGGAGGAGGTGGACGCCGGCTGCACCGCCTGCTTTTTGCGCCCGACGAAGAAGAACCACAGCGCCGCCGCTATCAGGGTGGCCACTAACAGCGCGGCCAGCACGCGAATGATTGTGTTCAGCAGTCCTCCCGCGGCGGCTGTCGCTGCTGCTTCTTCAGTTTGCCAGGCACTGATCATCGCCGGCAGGTCTTGTTGCAGACGTTTGAGGGCAGTGAGCTTTTCTCCCAGGTTATATTTTCCGGCCTCTGCATATTGGACGGCGGTATCAAGGTCTTTTTGCAGAACGTCGGGGTCGTTGCGCCAGGGAATGGTACGGGTCTTGGGCATTTCCATTCCCATCCCCAGCTTTTCACGCACGGCGCGGATGTCGTTGGTACGCGCGTAGTCTTCGGCGACGCCGGCCAGATAGATCGAACGGAAATCGGCTCGCATGTTGCCGGGGTTGGCATTTTCATATTGCACCGGGAAGATACCATACGCCAGGAGCATGCCGATAGCAACGCCGAGGGCGAGCGAGATCAAGAGCTTGTATTTGTCCCAGATGGGTTGAATTTTGACCATAACCTGCGCAAAAATTGTAAAGACTTTGGCGAGCAATGTATCGAACATAGGTCACTCCCTTCAGGTTAATGATGAGGCCCTCTCCGTTTAAAGATTATCATAAATCGTATCTATTCAGGCTCGTAAACCTGACGAAGCCACTTATTCCCTATGCCAGGTTTGGCGTAGACTTTGGTAGGCCAGGTGCTTCTGTATGACAAGATATGCGTGTTTCTATCAGCCCATCCCCCCTGTCCCCCTTCCCCCCAGGAAGGGGGATTTTGGGTGGGGGTGTGGCGG
>DAOOGN010000002.1:0-115934 GCA_035415725.1 Anaerolineae bacterium
TTGTCATACAGAAGCACCTGGCCTACCAAAGTCTACGCCAAACCTGGCATAGGGCATAAGTGGCTTCGTCAGGTTGACTGGCCTGAATAGATACGCCAAATTTATATCAGGGGGGAGATTGACGTCAATAGATCGTGAGATTTTCGAGACATGGGTGGCCGAGGCGCTGGACGCGCTCCCCGAAGCCTTTCGCACCCGCCTGGAAAATGTCGAGGTGGTTGTGGAAGACTGGCCCGACCGGGAGACGCTGCGCCGCGCCGGTCTGCGCCATCCGGCAGAACTGATGGGATTTTATCACGGTGTCCCGCAAACACAGCGGACCCATCATTACGGCCTGGTCTTGCCGGACAAAATCTCCATTTATCGCCGTCCCATTGAATTGCACTGCCGCACCCCGCAAGAGATACGTGAGACCGTCCACCACGTAGTGCGCCACGAGATTGCACATCATTTCGGGATCGACGACGAGCGGCTGAAGGAGATGGGGGTGTATTGAGTTTGTGACCTCAGCAATTCGCCCCCCCACCGGGCAAGGGGGGCTGAAGAGTGGCGGTTCCAGCATCTTCGCCAGGGGATGCCAACGAGGCTTAAGGGACGATGTTCCCGTTGAGCGCGGTGACATCCTTGAGCGCCGGGATGTAGTATTCGTTCAAATACTCCTGCACCATACGCCGCGTCGAGAAATGCGCTCCGATGGTGCGAATGGCTTCCTTCATCATCGTGACCCACTCACGCGGAATATCGTCGCGGTCGCGTTTGTAAAACAGCGGCACCACTTGCTCTTCCAGGAGCTTATACAGGGCGTTGGCATCGGCGTCATCTTGCAAATTGGGGTCTGCATAGGTTTGCCCTGGATTGATCGCCCAGCCGTTGCGGCCGTTGTAGGCTTCGGCCCACCACCCATCGAGGATGCTCAAGTTGAGAATGCCGTTGAAGGCCGCCTTCATGCCGCTGGTACCGCTGGCCTCCATCGGTTTGCGCGGCGTGTTCAGCCACACGTCCACCCCCTGCGTCAGATAGCGCGAGACGTGCATATCGTAGTCTTCGACAAAGGCGATCCGCCCGCCAAACTCGGGGCTGCGAGCGATGTTGTAGATTTGCTGCAACAGTAGTTTGCCGGGATCGTCCGCCGGATGGGCCTTGCCGGCGAAGATGAACTGGACGGGGCGGTAGCGGTCGTGGACGAGCGCCTTCAGGCGTTCCATATCCCGGAAGATGAGATTGGCCCGTTTGTAGGTGGCAAATCGGCGGGCAAAACCGATCACCAGCGCATCGGGATCGAGAAAGATGCCCGAACAGAGCAGTTGATCGGGGGGCGTGGCCTGCTGCATGCGCGCTTCCCGCGCGCGCTCCCGTATGGTGGAGAACATTTTGCGCTTGAGGCGGATGTGGGCCTCCCACAGTCGTTCAGCGGGGATCTCTTCGACGCGCGCCCATAGGAGAGGATCGTCCTGGTGGGCCATCCAATCGGGGCTGACATAGCGGTGGTAAAGGCGATGCATAGCTTCGCCTGTCCATGAAGCAAGGTGCACACCGTTGGTCACCTGCCCGATGGGGACTTCGTCGACAGACTTCCCCGGCCACAGGCTTTGCCACATGTGACGCGACACTTCCCCGTGCAGCTCACTCACGCCGTTGGCGCGCCCCGCCATCTCCAGCGCCAGTTTGGTCATATTGAAGGCTTCACCGTCGCCCATGTTGTGACTGCCCAACTTTAAGAACTCTTCGCGGCTGAGGTTGAGTTGGGGCCAGCAATTGTAGAAATACTTGTCCATAAGGGAAAAATTGAAGGTATCATGACCGGCGGCGACAGGGGTATGGGTGGTGAAGATGGTGCCCGCACGGACACGCGCCTTCGCTTCTTCGAAGGACATCCCCTGGGCTATGAACTCACGGGCGCGTTCGAGGACCATAAAAGCGGAGTGTCCCTCATTGATGTGCCAGACGACCGGTTGTATTCCCAAACGGCGGAGGATCTGCACGCCGCCAATGCCGAGCAGAATTTCCTGTTGGATGCGCGTTTCCCGGTCGCCGCCGTACAGTCGCGCCGTCAACTGGCGATCCCACGGCGCATTTTGTTCTACATCGGCGTCCATCAGGTAGAGATGCGTGCGGCCGATCAGCACTTCCCAGACTTGCAGGTAGATGTGGCGGTCCCCTACCTTCACGGGGACGAGAAGCCGCTCGCCGTCCCTGTCCCATACCGGTCGCATCGCCACTTCCTGGGTATTGAGCGGTGGATAGATGGCCTCTTGCCAGCCGTTGGGATCCATCCTTTGGCGGAAGTAGCCCTGCTCGTAGAGGAAGCCGACGGCGACAAAGGGCAATCCCATATCGCTGGCCTCTTTGGCATGGTCGCCGGAGAGACCGCCGAGGCCGCCGGAATAGATAGGCAGCGAGGCGTGCAGGCCGAATTCCGCCGATAGATAGGCGATAGGGCTTTTACTATACCATTGGGGACTGCTGTGGGTGTCCCGGTCCATTTCCATCAACACGGCATCGAAGTCGCGCAGGAAAATGGGATCCTTTGCCAGCTCATTGAGACTCTCTGGAGGAATCTCCTGGAGGATACGCACCGGATTATGACGGGTCGTCGTCCAAAGCGTGCGATCCAGTTGTTTGAAAAGGTCGCGGGAGGCGCGATGCCAGGACCACCACAAGTTATAAGCCAGTTCTTCCAAACGCGCCAAGCGTGGTGGAAGTTTCTGTTGTAATGACGATGGTGCTGCTTGATCCATAATTTCCTTTCCGTAACAAAAATTGTAAACTTTCTGGTCTTGCGAACATAGCCATTGTTTTAATGGCTTACCCCCATTTTTTCGCCCTTCCTTCTTCCCCGCTGGCGGGGGAGAAGGGGGGATGAGAGGGTCAGCGCCGATGGCTGAAGTGTCAACCCATGATGAACCATTCCCAAAGTCCCGTTCACAACCTGGCAAGGGTGGCTCAATAGTTACTAAAAAACTAAGGTCGAATCCAGAGAACCAGCATAAACATTACCAGGGCAACAATGCCAAATTCCGCCAGGACCCTACGGGTTAGCCGCCCTAGCAGATACTGATAACTCAATCCACTCAACAGATATAACTCCAGCGTCAACATCGTGCCCGCCGTCCACGTCGAGATGGGCCAGTATCCCAAAACCCAGGCCATCTCTCCGATCAACACCGCGATGATCCCGCCGAAGAGCCATACCAGGGACCCCTGCGCCCCACTGGCGCTCAACAGGTCGAAAGCCAACAGCCCGATGAGCACCATGATCGCCGGCCCGGTGATCAAGGCGCGTTCTTGTTCCCGCAGAATGAGGCTCGAAAGCGCAAAGCCGAGCAAGTAATCGGCGATGTTGAGCATGGTGCGCGCGCCGGTATAGCCGGGGCTATCGGGGGAAAAGGCGCGGTAGTTCAGGTGGATTAACAATCCAATGAATATCCCGCTGAGCACCAGCGTTACCAACCATACCGGCACTGAGGTAGCGCGGATCAGCAGGAGTGAAGCCAGGAGCGTCCCCAGCGCTGGGGTGATGAGGGAAAAAATCAGGGGGCGCTCTCGGGTGTCATAGTGGGGGTGCCCCTGAAGCAGCGAAAAGGCGCCGCTGGCCACCAGCCCCACCATCAGGAGCGCCAACAACCAATCCCCACCAAAGGATAGTTGCAGCGGCGAGCCAAAAATATGCCACATACCCCAGACTACGGTCGGAAGTTCGACGAACCGAAACAACGTCGCACTCGCCATGGTGACGACCAGGATGACGCTGAGGCGGTCGCGCTCGGTATGTTGTGCTTCCCTGCTTTGCATCAGCATAGAGAATGATTCTAATGCGGGACCAACATTTGTCAACCGGTTTTCTGGATATTCGCTGTGGCGCCGGTGATTTGCAACGCTACTTCAGATCGCGCGTGAGAATATCCAGGAACTCGTGATTGGTGCGGGTCCGTCGCATTTGTTGCAGGAGCGCCTCGGTGGCCGCGGTGATGTCGTAACCGGGGGTGGTAGGCGTGCCGGCCATCATCTGGGAGACCATGCGGCGCAGGAGCCATACCTTACGCAGCGTCTCTTTGTCCAACAGCAATTCTTCGCGCCGCGTGCCGGAGCGCAGAATGTCGAAAGCCGGGAAGATGCGCCGCTCCTGGAGCTTGCGGTTCAGATGGAGTTCCATGTTGCCGGTGCCTTTGAATTCCTCATAGATCATGTCGTCCATGCGACTGCCGGTGTCGATCAGACAGGTGGCGAGAATGGTCAGGCTACCCCCTTCTTCGATGTTGCGCGCCGCGCCAAAGAATTTTTTGGGCGGATAAAGGGCCGCCGGATCGAGACCGCCGGAGAGAGTGCGTCCACTCGGCTGCACTACCAGGTTGTACGCGCGCGTCAGGCGCGTGAGGCTGTCCATCAAGATGACAACATCGCGCCCGATCTCCACGAGGCGTTTAGCGCGGTTCAAGGCCATCTCCGCTACCTGCGTCTGATGATCGACCGCTTCATCAAAAGTGGAGCTGCTGACCTCGGCTTCGACCGAACGATCCATATCCGTGACTTCCTCAGGCCGTTCCCCGATGAGCACAACCATCAGGTGAATGTCGGGATGGTTCGCGGTGATGCCGTTGGCGATCTTTTGGAGGACCGTGGTTTTGCCGGCTTTGGGCGGCGAGACGATGAGGCCGCGCTGTCCCAGGCCAATCGGCGCGACCAGGTCCAGCAGACGCTCGGTCAAGTTTTGAGGTTCGGTGCTGAGGTTGAGCTTGCGGTTGGGGAAGATCGGCGTCAGCCGCTCGAAATGCGGGCGGCGTTTGGCCGATTCCGGGTCCATACCGTTGACCGCTTCCACGCGCAAGAGGCTATGGTACTTTTCTGTTTCTTTCGGCGGACGGACTTGCCCGATAACCATGTCGCCGGTGCGCAGGCTGAAGCGTCGGATCTGGCTTTGGGAGACGTAGACATCCTGGGGACCGGGCACATAACGCGCTGAACGCAAGAAGCCGATGCCCTCGTTGGTGATTTCCAGGATGCCGCCGCCGAAACTGAATCCCTCACGTTCCGCTTTGGCTTTGAGCAGCAGCAGGATGAGGTCTTCTTTTTTGCGTCCGCTATACCCGGAAACTTTGTAGGTACGGGCCAAATCACGCAGTTCAGGGAGCCGAATTTTTTCCAGCGCATTCATGTCCATGGAGCGCAGGATGTCGGCCTCCTCTTCGATTTCGACAAGCGGTGCGCCCCGTGGCTCTTCCACGGGCGCCTCTTCTATTTCCTCTTCCGGTTTGGGCACTTCGCTTTCTTCGTCGGGGAAGTATTCCGCCATCTCCATCAACTCTTCGGTTTCGGTAACGGGAGGCACTGGCCCGCCGTGGTTATCGGTGGTGATGATGGCGATACTTTCTGGGGACGTGTCCTCATGGGTTTCACTTTCCATGAGCATTTCGTTTTCGGATGTCTCCATAGCGAATGGTGGAGAGTCCACATCCGTTGGGTTTTCAGAGTGTAATTCTTCTTCGGGATACATAAGGCTCCTCCTCGTAATCCATGGTTGATTGGAATTGATGCTGGTTTCTACAGCAGTAATGTCACTAAGGCCCAGGTCACAACACCTGTCCAGAGCAAACTGTCGATACGATCAAAAATGCCGCCGTGGCCGGGAATCAGCGTTCCGCTGTCCTTGACGCCGACTTCGCGCTTAATGACGGAGACGAAAAAATCACCGGCAGTGGTTAGGGCAGCTATCACCAGGCCAAGCAGCGCGCCTGTGGCCGGCGTCACCTGGAGAGGCTGCCGCGCGACCGTGGGCCAAAGCCAGCCGAGAAACAAACCGGTGAGGGTCCCGCTGATGACTTCGCCGCTATAGCCTTCCCAGCTCTTGCCCGGGCTGATGGTCGGTGACATTTTGTGGCGTCCCCAACGCCGCCCCACAAAGTAGGCCGCCGATTCGCTGACCCAGACGATGGGGAGGGCGGTGAGCGTCCACCACAGCCCCTCGGGAAGGGCGCGCATGCGCCACAAATACGCCCCGCCGATGCCCAGATATGTTCCCCCGGCCAGAGTCAGCGCCCATTCGGCGGTGGGAGCTGCTATGTCAGGATGGCGGTGCCGCCGATAGAGTATCCATCCCTCGGTCAGTAAGGTCAGCCCGGCCATGCCCGGCGCGAGCCATTGGCCGTTGCCCCACAGCGCATCGGCCAACCACAGGAGATCGAAGGCCACAACGCCACCCCAGGCCGGGTTATACCCCTTGCGTTGGAGCATCCGCGTGTATTCGAAACCGGCGAGCAGCGTCGCTACACCGATCAAAAGGGCATACGGCCAGTCTCCAATGATGATGAGGACCAGGACCGCCGGCAGCAGCACGGCGGCGCTGATGATGCGAGTTTTCATGAGAGTTTCTCCATTGAATCAGGTATCATCTGTCCGTGACCCATAAGATTCGAGTTGTATTTCATGGCAGCAGGAGACGGAAACCTGGTGCAGGTTCGCATGTGCGTTTCAATCGGCAACGCCCGGCTTTTGTGGTCCCTCGTGACTTCGGCAGCGTCATCTTTGGCCTGGGCAAGGTTGGGCCTAACGCCTTTGAAACACACCCAGGTCAAAACGGACATAGTGGCCGGATGCTGGTTGATTTTTCGCCATGAGGAAACCAGGCAATGGTCTCGAGGATGATAGGGTAGAAAGGGCGCTGTGCGGATTAGCACATTCTATAGACGTCAGGTGTTCAGTCCACCATAACGCCGGTCGCGTTGACTAAAAGCCTTCAGCGCTTTGTAGAATTCATCCTTGTCAAAGTCCGGCCAATAGACCGGTGTGATATAATACTCCGCGTATGCTCCTTGCCAGAGCAGAAAATTGCTAAGGCGCATTTCTCCACTCGTGCGGATAATCAAATCAACATCCGGGATTCCCGCCGTGTACAAATGATCGTCGATGGTGGCCGCAGTGACAGCCTCTGCCGGGATGCCGGCTCGGATGATTTGGCGGACCGCTTCGACGATCTCTTGTCGTCCGCCGTAGTTAAAAGCGACATTGGCAATCAGTTGATCATTGTTGCGCGTCAGGTCCACTGCGGCGTGAATCTGCTCTTTGAGGTCATCGGATAAGGGAGTCAAATCCCCGATATGTCTTAATTGTACACCATTTTTGTGTAATTCGCCAACTTCTTTCTGCAAAGAATCACGGAGAATATTCAGCAGGCCCTGCACTTCTTCCTCCGGTCGCTGCCAGTTTTCGGACGAAAAAGCGTACACGGTCACAATGGGCACGCCGAAGTCCACGGCCGCGCGCAGCACCTGATGCAAATTTTCGACGCCCGCCCGATGACCTGCCAACCGTGGCAGGCCACGGCGATGCGCCCATCTCCCATTGCCATCCATAATCATCCCCACGTGCCGGGGCAGAGGGGTCAACGGTGGATAGCGATTATGTGTATTGGTCATGCATCTCTCATCTCTCTATTTGAGCTGGGAAGTGTTCGTGAGGACAGCCTACAGGTGCAAGAATAAAACATACAGAGGCAGCGGGAGGAACATCGTCGTCCCCCGCCCGGACCGTGATTAGATTTCCATAATATCCTGTTCTTTGTGAGCGCCGATCTCGTCTACTTTTTCCGTATAACGGTCGATGAGTTTCTGGAGTTCGTCCTGTCCACGTTTGCGGTCGTCTTCCGAGATAAGCTTTTCGTTTTCATACTCGCGCAACTCTTCCAGCGCATCACGGCGAATGTTGCGCAAAGCGACTTTCCCCTCTTCGACGCGCCGTTTCACGACTTTGACCAATTCGCGGCGGCGTTCCTCCGTCAAGCGGGGAACAGGAACGCGGATGACGTGTCCATCGTTGCCGGGATTAAGCCCCAGGTCAGCCTGCAAAATGCCCTTCTCAATGGCGGCAATGGATGAGGGATCGTAGGGACGGATGAGAAGCATCTGGGGTTCCGGCGCAGAGATAGCGGCGAGTTGATTCAAGGGCGTCGGCATGCCGTAGTACTCCACCGTCACCCGTTCCACCAAAGCCGGAGAAGCGCGCCCGGTACGGATGCTTTTGAAGTCCTCTTCCATAGACTCCACTGTCTTGACCATACGGTCTTCCGTTTCACTCATAAGTTCTTTGATCATTTTTTTCCTCCTAAGCCAGACGAGCTGAAACCTACCCGGATTTTTGCCACGAGGTCCCTCAACCGGCAGAAGTTATCCTTCGATGAGGGTGCCGGCCGGTTCTCCCTGGATGGCGCGTTCCAGCCCGCCGGGATTCCACAGATTGAGGACGATAATCGGGAGCTGGTTATCCATACACAGCGTGATGGCGGTTGAATCCATAACGCGGGATTGCAGATTGAGCGCCTCCAGATAGGTCAGATGCTCGAAGCGGTGGGCGTCGGGATTCTTCATGGGATCATCGTTGTACACCCCGTCCACTTTGGTCGCTTTGATCAGGAGATCCGCCGCCGTTTCGGCGGCCCGCAGTGCTGCTGCCGTGTCTGTGGTGAAGTACGGGTTGCCGGTGCCGGCGCCAAAGATGACCACCCGGCCCTTTTCGAGATGGCGTATGGCGCGCAGGCGAATGTAGGGTTCGGCGATCGCGCGCATCTCGATGGCCGTTTGGACGCGCGTGATCACGCCGGCGCGTTCCAGCGCATCGGCCAGCGCCAGGGAATTCATCACCGTAGCCAGCATCCCAATTTGATCAGCGCGCGCGCGATCCATCCCATGCGCCAATCCGTCCACGCCGCGCCAGAGGTTCCCGGCGCCGATGACAATGCCGATTTCGACCTCCTGCGCATGAAGGGTGGCGATGCGCCGCGCAAGTTCCTCGGCACGCTGCGGGTTGATTCCTGAACCACCGGGATTGGAGAGCGATTCCCCGCCGATCTTGATGATCACACGTTTGTATACGGGACGCGCCATGGTGTTCCTCCAAGCGATAAAAAGCCTGGGACTATTGCCCCAGGCCTTCTCCTAGCTCAAATCGCGCAAAACGTCGTAGGACCATGTTCTCACCTGTTTTGTTGATTTGCTCCTTGAGCAGGTCGTCAATGGTCCGTTCCTCGTCACGGATGAAATCTTGTTCCAGCAGGCAGACCTCCTTGTAGAACTTTTCCATGCGTCCGTTGATAATGGACTCGATGACCGCTTCCGGCTTGCCCTCTTCTAAAGCCTGGGCGCGATAAAGTTGTCTCTCGTGCTCGATGACCGCCGCGGGGATGTCTTCGCGTTTGACATAGCGCGGTGACATCGCGGCGATTTGCAGTGCAATGTCGTTGACCATATTCTTGAACTCGTCCGTGCGGGCCACGAAGTCGGTTTCGCAGTTAACCTCGACCAGCACGCCGATGCGACCGCCCCCGTGAACATAGGACACGATCAAGCCATCTTTGGCTTCCCGATCCACGCGCTTGGCTGCTTTAGCCAGCCCTTTCTCCCGCAGATAATCCACGGCCTTGTCAAAATCGCCCGCGGCGGCCTCCAGAGCCGTGCGACAGTCCAACACCCCCGCTGCGGTTGCCTGCCGCAGTTCTTTAACCATGGCGGTTGTAATTTCCATCGTTACCGTAACTCCTTGCCGTCTTCATAGTCTAACTCAGCTTCTTCATCATCAGCTTCTTCATCAGCTTCTTCATCTTCATATTCGTAAGTGTCCTCGACATCTTCATCCGTAAATTGGATCTGTCGCAGGCGGGCCAACGTTTCGGCGCTAAGGTACTTCTCATCCTCGGCATAGACTTCCTCTTCCGGCGCTTTTTCTTTGCGCAAGGCCAGCCCTTCCAGGGCAGCATCCGCAATTTTCGCGGTCAAGAGGCGGATAGCACGGATGGCGTCATCGTTGGCGGGGATAACGTAATCCACTTTTTCGGGATTACAATTCGTATCGACGACGGCGACGATGGGAATCCCCATGCGGTCGGCTTCTTTGATCGCCGTGGCTTCGTTTTTGACATCGATGACGAAAAGAATGCCCGGAAGCTGCTCGGTATTCTTCAATCCACCCAGACGCCCGTTGAGTTTTTCGATCTCGCGGTTGAGCAACAGGGCCTCTTTTTTGGTCAGAAGATCGAATTCACCCGCGTCGCGGCGTGCTTCCAGCGTCTTCAGGTACTCGATGCGTTGCCGAATGGTACGCCAGTTGGTCAACGTGCCGCCGAGCCACCGCTCGTTGACGTAGGGCATATTACAGCGCGTGGCTTCCTGCTGGATAGTCTCTTGCGCCTGGCGCTTTGTGCCGACGAAGAGGACCTGCCGTCCTTCGGCGACCACATCCCGCACCGCGGCATAAGCTCTCTCCAACAACCTGACCGTTTGTTGTAAATCGATGATGTGAACGCCGTTGCGCTCGGTGTAGATATAGCGCGCCATCCGGGGATCCCAGCGTCGCGTGCGGTGCCCGAAATGCACCCCCGTCTCCAATAACTGCTTCATGGTTACAACTGCCATCTTATAAAAAACCTCCTGTGATTTTGTTGTGGACCTCCGCGATCTTCTTCCCTGGCGAGGACCGGCATCTACCGGCACGCCCCCGTCCGGTCTGACCGCGTGTGATCTTGGGCTTAGCCCGGAGGATTATTCTACCATAAAAAGATGAACCAGCAAACGCTGCGCTGACCTTCATTGCACCTGAATAACGATATCCATTACCTGCACCTGTCCGAACTGGGTCTCGGCCCATAGGCGAATGTGATACAGTCCAGGTTGATTTTGATTGTTGAGCGTGAGGGTAGCTGTGAACTGGCCTTCCTCCGTGACAATGACTTCGGGAGTATCGTAAGTCTCCGCCGGAGAGACATAGGTTTCTGCCTTGAGTGCATTCAAACTCAGCGGAATGGGCTGAGGTTCATACGCCATGTTCAACAGTGGATTAGACACGCCTGTTCCTAGCCAACCGGACAAGACGAACGATTGCCCTAGCGAAGCACTGCGCAGCAACGGCTGCACGGTGATGTATTGGTTGACGAATTCCTGGGCAATGGTGAAGTAGCCGGTGGTGGGTTCATAAGCAATGCCAATGCCGACATGGGTATGTTCAGGCGTCAGAATGTTTGCCCGGTGCCCCTCACTTTCCATCAATGATTTTTGTGCGTTGTGTACCCATTGTTTCCACTCCGCCGTCGATTGCGGTGCACCGCCGGGTGAATGCCACGTAGCATACACATTTTCCATAGCATAATGCATTCCACCGGCCATCGAATAGCGATAATCTGGCCCGTAACCGTCGAGATTGCGGTGGCTGATGTAGCCATACTGCGCCATCTCTTTGGCGTGCTGTGTCCCGGCAAGCGCAGCGGTTTCATCCCAGACGACTTCTGTTAAGCCATTGGCGCGGCGGTCGGCGTTGACGGCCTCCAGCATCAGCCGCTGCAATGCAGGAATGTCCGGTGGAAAGAAGGCCGTCATGTCCGGCGTGGGTGCGAGCGTAGCCGCAGGAGCGAGCACATCGGCGGGTGCGGCGGGCGTCTCTGTGGGAAGCACGGTGGTTGTGGCGGTAGGCTGTGGTGCGGTCGGCGTGGGTTTGGGGGCTAATAGCGCCCGCCCGCCAAAGACGAGCGCGGCAACGAGCCATACTCCGCCGGCACCGATGGCAAGCCACAACCAGGGGAAAGTGGGCACAGCAGTACGCGAACGGCCAGGCGTCCCCGGACGGCGCGGCACCGGCATACCGCCTTTGCCGGGCGATGGACGGCGTGACGTGCGACGGAGCGCTTGCGGTGGTTTTGAACGTGTCGTCATATCTGAACCTCCTCAGTCGAGTGTCATAGAGTTTCGGAGAACACAGGGGAAAAACTCTGCACCCTCCGCGTGCTCTGCGGTGAGATTTTTCCCCTTGTGAATTGAGTCGCCCACCGAAACTTCTACGGCAGTTGGACCACTTTGAAATTATCTATCCAGACTTCGTTCTCATCCCGGCCCTGCGCGGCCCAGATGCCGATGCTGCCGGACGAGAACATGTCGTCCTCAAAAAAGCAGATACGTTGGCCATCTATCAGGAATTCGTATTTGTTGCCTTTAGCCTCTATGCGCAAATGATGGTCGCCGCGCCCAACCCCTCCTTCCTGCAAGTGAATGGCCGTGTCTTCGCCCTCGCGTTTGAAGCCGCAAGCCGCGCCGTAGGCCGCAATTTGGAACCACATGGCGTTGCTGCGATCCTGCAAACGCACGTAGATGGCGACACTGTTATCATTGCCGGCGATCCAATCGTGGTCAAACGAACCGGCGTCCAGATCCACCGCGTAATCTTGCCATTCGGGATCGCCGGTGAAAATCTGCGCTCGACCGTTGACAAAACTGAGCACCTTCATCCGCTCATTGACCATGCGCCATTCGCCAAAGCCGATTTCCCAGGCAGGGCTGAGGCCAGCGTTGAAATCGTCGGCGAAGAGCTGGGCGGGTGCGGGAATCGCGGTGGCGGAGGGCGCCGGCGTAGCGCTGGAATGGGATGGGGTAGCGGCAACTGCCGTTGGAGCAGTCACGGTTGAAGTCGCGCGAGGGGACGCCGTGCGCGGCGTGGAGCGCGAAGTCAACAGCGGGCGCACCAAGATGCCGCCCACAATAAATAACGCCGCCACGATGAGAATGCCGCCCAGGATGGTAAGCCAGGGGATATTGGGCGCACTGCGGCTGTGGCGCGGCGTGGGTGCGCGAGATGGCGGGCAGCTTGGGGAAGCGGGTCTACGGGTGGACATGAGGAACCTCCAAAGAAAGTGTACTCGTCAGGATGATATTGAACACAACAGGGTGGGATTTTTACCACCACGAGCGCCGAGTGCGCCGAGATGGATGCTATTTCTCTGTATCCTCAGCATGCTCAGCGGTGGAAATGAATTGGGTGTATCTCATTTTAGTTGTAGTCTAGGGCCTTGTGCCCGTTTCAAGCGTCAAAAACACGCCCACAAGGGGCTGGACTACGACCCCCCGACTCATTTGAAACATATCCAAACGAATTTAGCCAAGTGCCCAACATCTTGTTGACCGGTACAGATTCTATGGCAATCGCCACCCGCTGTTGTAAATCCACATAGCCTTCCGATAAATCTTGAGAGCTATCTATTGAGTTGCACGCGATGTTTCGCAATGATTCCCGCGCTGACTCTAGCGTCGTTAGGATCGCTGGCAAATCTTCTAAGGTAGACACGTGTTTGTATTGTGTTTGTGCTGCTTTATACATAGTTTAACCACCTCGAACTATTTTCTGTACATGTGAGTTTTCATTCTGCACAGGTTCTTGGGATTCGGCGCACGCGCTTCCCTGTACGGCGGTTCAGCCTTCGCTCACCCGCCCTGCAGCATCTCACATCAGCGTGGCGGAGAATATCGGTTAATTGTGTCATCAGAATTTATCTGTTGACTACGCTTCCACAATGGAACGTAACTCCGCGTAATATGCACCCGCGTAATCCACCAGGAGTTGAAGCATTTCGTCAAAACGGGATTGATCTAGTCGTGTTTCCGGCACATCCGCTGCCAGTTCCAAATCTCCGTCCCCGTCAAACGCGAATTTCAGAATGGGTAAATCGTGATTGATTTGTCCCACAGCCGGGTAAAGGCTATCCGAGTATCCTTCATAGGGTTGCTCAATGAAGGGAACAATGGTAAAGCGCACGAACCAGTCAGCATACGCATCTTCAATTCGCATGATGTAGAGGGAAAATCCTTGCTCATTACCATCAGCTAAGGTAATCGTGAAACCCGTGACGAGGGTATCTGTATCTACAGTCTCAAAATCCCAATCTCGCTTTTTTAAATAGGTCGCAATTTGCTCTAACATAGTTCCTCCTGCATATCTTTATAAAACTGATTTGGTTATTTCTTGATTTGACGCGGCATAGCCCGGTTTTGCTGTATCCGCAGCATCTTTTGCCGGTCAATGAGCTTCCCAGTTGTCTCGTTTCTAAAGTTTCTCCGATGTTCGCGTAGATGCTCACGGCGTGTCACAAACTTGATATTGCGCGGATCGCCAGCCCATTTTTTGGTATGTCCATTGATGCTTTTCAGGTGATGCCCTTCATAGTGCTTCAGCTTGCCAGTTCTTATGATTTGTTCCCGCTGCCGCTTTGTCCAATCCCGCGTTCCGCCGCCTGCCTTCACCAGGGTTCGTTCCTGACGCCAGGCCAATTTCACAGCTTTTTGGCGCAAGTAATTGGAAACCGGTGGCTTTTTAGGTGTGGTAATTTTCTTCTGTTGAGGCATACGCTGTTTTGGACGCGCACGGTTGCCCAAATTCATTGTGGTCGCCGTTTTTTTTACCGTAGGCTTGGGCAATGACGTGCGCACAGGCGTAATTTTTGGCGCAGTAGGCCGGCTGACTCTAGGTGAACTCATACCTTTCATAGTTTTTCTCCCAGATAGTCACTACGTTATTCTTTGAAGATGACTAACCACGATTGGATACTGTCGGCGCTCTCATTGCACATTTGCAACACTTCCGCCAATACGGTTTGTTCTACCAATGGATTAACCGTTCTGCGATATTGCATCAACCACGTGCGAATCGCCCGGCGCGCGCCGTCACCGTCTTTCGCACGTATCAAAGGCGCAATGGTTGATACCAAAGTCGCTTGAATTTCAGCTTGCGCCGCTCGCCAGATACCTGCCAGCACATCATTTGCTGGCGGTGAGGATGTCGTCGGCGCAGCGGCAACCACCTCCGGGCACACTACCCCCGCCTTCCGCGCGTGCTCGCGCATCTTCTGCAATGCCACTTCCGGCGTGGGGCATTGATCGCGCAACGTTTCCACCATCAGCGGCGCACGGAGCAGCACTGGCTGTCCCGACGTCGCGTCGAGCGTCAAAGTCTGGCCGGCGCGCAGGCGCGTGCGGGCGTAACGTTGCTGCGCCGGACTGAGGTTGAGGACGTGGCTCAAGTGCTCGAAGCCACCCCGGTCGTTGAGGCGGCACATGATGTTGATCATAGTGTTATCCAGCACACCGCCCACCAGTGATGAGGGGCGCTGGTCCAGAATCATAATCCCCTGCCGGAATTTGCGCACTTCGGCCAGCATCGTGTTCATTTCTTCGGCGCTCTTGCCACGCGTGTTACCCTGATTTTGACCAGTGGTGGCGCTTGCCTCAGCCGAGAGCAGGCGGTGCGCTTCGTCAATAAGCAGGAGGTGCGGTTTATCATGCGCTTTGCGTTCCTGGTAAGCGTATTCGATATGCCCCACCAGTTGCGTGACCAAGAACGCCATCACCAACGCCAGACTGCTGGGATCGCCCAACGCGCCCAGTTCAATGACTACGGGTTGCTGCAACAGGGTTTGGAAAAACTGCGGATTGTCCTGGCGCACGTTCAAAACGCGGCCCAGGCTGTTGAGGATGCCGTTGACGCGGATTTTGGAAGCGCCGGTCAAGATACCTCCGGCTTCGGTGCCCTTGCCGTAATCCGGCAACACATTCTCCTCCACTTCGGCGATCACCGCCTGCGCGAAGTCGGAAAGACAGGGGAAGGGTTTGCCGGCAGCCAGTGCGCCTTTCTCGTCCAACGCCCACCCGAAGGGAGCTTGCATGTAGACACGGGCCAGCGCGGCCTCATAAATAGCCGGGAGCGGATCCCACATCTCATACGCAGCCTTGAAACACGACAGCAGCCGGGTGATGTGCGCGCGCACGGTCACGCCGGGCGGCACGGCAAACGGGTTGAAGCGAAAGGGGAAACCATCCTCGTCGCCGGTGGTGTACACAAGCAGGCAATCTTTCAGCTCATCGGCGGCGTAGAGATAGCGGTATTCGTGACCGGTCGAGGGATCCAGCACCAGAAAAGGCACATTCAATTCGCCAAGTTGTTGCAGAATATAGAGCGCCAGATTGCTCTTCCCGCTGCCCGGCGCGCCTACCAGTAATGAAGGCTTTTCTAAATCGGAGAGGCGCACCTGGAAAGGGACGGCGTTGGCATCGCCGACCTCTTCTGGCCCCAACCAGCGATTGCGCTGATAGAGATAGCCCAGGCTGATGAGCGGCTCGTCGACTTTGAAGCGTGTGGTGGACGCCACCTCCGGCGGAATGACAAACGGCACGTCGGCGGTGCTGAGCGCAGTGGTCTGTCCGGCTTGTGGCATCACTGGCAAGTGAAACAGTCCCACTGCCTCTTGTGCGGTGACGAGATGCCGCAGGTGACGCAGTTCGGAGATTTCTCGGGACGGCCCCCAATCCTGGTGAGCGAGCCAGTGCAGGTTGTGCAGAGCGGCCGCGCGCTGGCTTTCGTCGGCGGGTATCACAGCGTCAGGGCGAGTCCAGCCCAGCGCTCCATCCGGTGCGTCCGCCGCCGGAAAACACAGCGCCGCGCGGACGGCCTGCACCAGCGCGTCATCCAGCGCGCCGGCAGCGGCCAGGGTCACGCGCATTTTGAACAACTGATCCTGCCCGGCCAGCAGTTGTTGATAGGTATAAGCGCCGCGCTGCGCCCGTGCCACGTCGAAATCGCTCAGGCCGAGCGCACGGGCCACGCGCACCAACGCCAACACCTGGGACGCGCTGCGATCCTGTGTGTCACCCTGCGCCTGGATATTTTGGAAAAACAGCGAACGCCGCTGTTCGCCGTAGTCTGCAATCATCCGCAGCTTTTCCACCCGGTCGGCGATGCCCGGCAAAGCTTGCAAGGCTGTGGGTTCCAGCGCGATGCTGATCACAGTGGGCGTCTTCAAGCGCGACAGGCTCTCGATCAGATTGAGCCAGGGGTCGAGTTGCGTATCCGCCCAAAATGGATGAAAGATGTAGCCCTTTTGTGCCTGGGCGTCAAGGCTTTCCAACGAGTAGATGAGGGTTTCTTCTTCATATTTTCGCAGTTCCAGCGCCTCCACTGAGGCGCTGGGGAATGTTTGGAAGGTGACCTGCTGCAATTCATCACGCGTCAAAGGCGTGGGCATATCGTAGTTGAACAGGCTCTCGGTCGGGAAGAGTTGATACACTTGCTGCGCCAGGCGCGCCGTCACGTCCAATCCCTCGCTGAAATTGGGATGAGTCACGCGACAAAGCAGATATACGCCTACCTCAGCCCCCAATACCGAGCGTTCCGGGTGCGCGACCACGTGCAGGGCAATGGCGCGGCGCGGCTGCAGGATGTGCAGCGCACGCGTAAACACTACAAACCGGCGCAGCAGTTGCGTCAGTTGTTGTTGTGGAGAAAGCGTGGTCTCGCGGGCGACGGGCAGCGCAGGGATGCGAAAACCCATCACCGCGCTGCCATCGCCGGGCAGTATGCCGGCGCGGGTAGGCATCATTTTGACTTCTCCAGCAGCTTCAGCGTCTCATAGTACAGCTCGCAGATTGTCACCCGACCGTAGCTCAGGTCGTAGACGTCATCTTGCAGGGAGCGGTACTTGTCGGTCCAGGTCTGGTTATCCAGATAAACGCACGGGCGCATGGTGTGCGGGGCCGGGAAAATGATGACGAGGTTTCGGCCGTTTTCCAGGTTGAATTCAAAACGATCTTCGGCGTTGTTGAGATTGCGGAAGACGTGGGGCAGGTGCGCTTCCAGTTCTTGTGCTTCCCATTGCAGGCGTTGTTTATGCGCGAGGCCATCGGGGATTTTGGGGCATTCCGGTTTTTTGATTTCCTGATCCTTAGTCCCCATCTCTTCTTTTACTGCCTCGGCCATTAATGCCGGCAAACTCCCTTCCTGCTTCAGCACGCGCGCCTCGGCCTGGGTTGCGCCGTAAAGTTGTTGCGGCGGGATGCCGGTCGCCAGCAGCGCTTCCACCATGCGCGACGCTGCCCGCGAGCGGAACTCTAACGCGGCCTGATTTCCCTCGTACTCGTGCATCAACTGCACCAGGTGATCGTCCATCTGCGAGAGGCTGACGGCAATTTGCTGGCGATCCTGCGCCAGTTGCAGCCGCTCAAAGGATTGTGCCATGCTTTGATCCAGTTCTTTGCTACCCTCGATCTCTTCGATGTGGACGCCGGCGACATTCAAGCCCAGGTCGGCTTGATCTAGATAGCTTTTCACGCGCTGCCCCAATTGATTGCCGGTGGTCGCCAGCAATACATCCTCATACTTCTGGAACGGCAATATCTCCCGCGCGGCGGTCAGTACGATGTTCTTGACCACGCGCATCGGTTCGCGCACCTGCACGAACTGTTCTACGCGCTCGCGGTCAATTTCCAACTGCACCCACACGCGATAACCGACTTTGATCCACGAGCGTTTGCGGAAGTCGCCTTCATCCTCGCCCATCACCGGAATGCCGGCGACTTCGACGGTGGTATTTTCCAGCCGGTAGGGTATCGAAATGACATTGATCGGCGGCGCGCCCTGCACGTTGAGCTTCCAGAATATCTTGCGGTTGTGCCCCGCCATTTGTGCGTCATAAATGAAGTTGTCGTTAAAGCCCACATCGGCCAGATAGAGCCGGTTGGAAGCCATATCCAGTCGCCGTTTGTGAATCATCCCCAGGCTGAACAGCAGCGTGAAGATGTCTGGGTGCATGTGGGTTTGTTCGGCGCGGAACCCTTCCGTCTCGCGGACGTGCTGCGTGGTCGCCCCTTTGCGCTCGAGTTCTTCCCCAAGCATCTCTTCCCAGCGGTGGGGAATCCAAAGCTGCGCGAACCCGCGCCCAATCAGGAAGCCGGCCACCGTCCCCAACAATGCGCCGATCAAATACCCATACCAGGGAGCTTGCGTCGCCAGCGCGATCCCCAATCCAACAATGGCGCCAATAACGCTGGTGACGCTGAGAATCCCCCGGAACTCATGGATCCCCTGATCCTCATACTTATTGAGCCCTCGCGCCCAACGACGGCCATGCGTGATGTAATGGACGTCAGAAACTTTATTCATCTTAGTGACCTCCTCAAAAATAGAGTTTGTAGACGCAGAATCCCTTCCGCGTGTCTGCCATTGCCCGCGACAGGGATGTCGCGCCTACTTGCAATCCGTCCCCGGCTGCGTGATGACTTCCACTTCTTCAAACGCCAACGTGCTGAGCAACCGCGCAAACTCCACCTCGGCGTTTTGATTGGCTTTGCCCAGGATGTCTTGGGCGCACGCCTGCTCCATAATCAACACCATTGCGTTCTGCTGCGCCGTATTGACTGTGTTGGGGTCCAATTCGCCCAACCAGGGTGTGTCCAGGTCGTAAATGCCGGACTGATCCGCATCCAGCCCTTTGCTCAAAATTTGCGGCGGCGGCAAGGTGAGAATGACCTTCCTCCCCTGGATGGTGATGCTATCTTCCGTAATCCTGGTCAGATCAAAGCCCGCGCGCACCTCGCCGTGACCCTTGTAAATCAACTGCGTAGGCTTGTTGGGGATGACGAACAGAATCGGGTCATTCTCTTGATCCACTTTCGTGACCACTTCGGTTTCGACAATCGCCGTGGTCAACTCGCTGGCGGAGCGCACCTGCACCATCACTTGCAGCGGCGTGATCTTGGGCGGCGGGTTGACGATGTTGTTGACGAGCGCAAGTAGTTTCTCGCTCTGCGAACACAGCCCAAAGCCCGCCGCGACAACGATGAGCGTGAGCACAATCGCACCGCCCCAGCGCAGGTAAGGCGTGACATCCGTGGACGTAGAACGCCCCGTGGGCGCACCGCGCGGGGATGCGGGCCGCGCCGGTCTGGGCGGCGGGCGGCGGGTGGGGGGACGGGATGGTTGGGGCATGGAAACCTCCTATAAGAACACGAATTACGAATAGCGAATAGCAAAATTCCTGAAAACTCTGCGCTCTCTGCGTCTCTGCGGTGAAAATCTCCTCTAAGAGCGGCGCGGCGGCGGTTTGGGCCGGCCTGAACTGCTTGACGGCCGGCTTGACGGTATCGCCGGGCGACTGCCGCGCGTGCTATCCGGGATAGCCGGGCGGCGACTTTCCGGGGCGCGGATCGCGGGTTTGGATGGCGCAGCGGGGCGCGGCGTTGACTGGGGAAGTTCTTTCCGACTGGCCCTGGGCGTGAACAGCTTTTTGATGCCGCCTTCCTGCGTCGGATCCGTGCGTGAGGGCAATGCCCATGCGATGAAGAGCATCAGCGGGCCGAACAACGCAATGAGAGCCAGCACGCCGCCATACAACACACCCAGACACCCGAACATCTCCATTGTGTACCCCTTGAGCATCAACCAGCCTGCCCCGATGAAGCCGGAGATGACCCAGGCAAGCAAGAGAATGATAAACAGGGCTTCGTCCATTAGCGGTTTAGCTCCATTCTACGTCGGTATTGCCACTCCAAATTCTCGCGCACACCAGCCCATCCGACTTTCTGCACTTCATTTTCCAGGAAAGTATAGTTGGCGTGCAACTGCGGCCAAGCTTCTCCCAGGCCCCTTTGCATTTCCGGCGCACGGTAGTTTAACTCGTAATCATCTTTGATGGTTTGCCAGGCATCATATTGCGCCTGATAAGCTTTTAGTTCCTTATCCACGTATGCCTGCAAGGATGCTTCATCTGTGGGATCGCCGCTCTGATATTCGGCGTGAACGCGCTCGTGAGCCAGAAGAGGCTCCAGTAACTTGGGTTCGGTTTCAGCAATATCCTTATACCGTTGATCCAAGAGAATTGTACCTTTATCATATTGGGCGTCGGTATCCCACCTCAGGCGGGCGAAGTCGGTTTTGCTCTCCATCCGCCCACGATATTCTCGTTCCAACTGTGTGCGGTAGTTATCCCATCCCGCCTCTTCGATCCGGTTCATCTTGAACTCATACCGCCCCACCAATTCCCTCCCGGCGGAATCAAGCACGGCGCGACCTTCGGGCGATGTGTATTGCTCCTTGATTCCTTGCCAGGCATCATATTCTGCCCGATACGCGGCCATTTCTTCGTCCACGTAAGCCTGTAATGAGGCTTCGTCGGTTGGATCGTCGCCCTGATAGGTGGCATGGACGCGCTCGTGCGCCAGCACAGGCTCCAGCAAATCCGGTTCTTGCTCCATCACGCTGCGGTAGTCCTCGGCGATCTGTATAGTATGGGTATCTTTGTCATATTGGGCGTCGGTATCCCACCCCAGGCGGGCGAAGTCAGTTTTGGGGTCCTCTCGCTCCATCATCTCGGTCAATTTTGCGACGTTGTCTTTGGCCTTGCCGGTCTTGTCACTGCTAGAAAGCGGATTCAATTTGTCGGTCGGGCGTTGTTGATCACCGGACATTATTCACCTCCTATTCGTTGCCTGGGATTAGCGTTTGCGCCTGGTCATCCGATTCCCCACAGTCATGAGGACGATTGCCACAATGGACACGATAAGGCTTTCGCCGGAAGCCTGCCCGGTAAACAAGGCGATGCCCATCGCGATCCCCATAACAGCACCGACCAACAAAATGACATAACCAATGAACTTGAGCGTTTTTCTCATAGAAACACCTCTTTCAAGACGAATAACTCCAAATAATTTAGTACGGAGTTTTTATCACAGTGGCGTATATCGGCTCACCTCAAAAATCGGGTAACGTATAAGGATAATTAGGTGTAAGCGGAACAGTTTGCTCGCCAATGAGTTTCACATTGCTACCATCGAGATCAACCACATAGGTTGCATAAGAGATCATCTTACCTGCCTCATAGTCAACCTCTGCAACCCCATATACTATTTTGCTGCCGTCAGATGAGAAAATGGGGAAAGCAATCATGCTTCCTTCAGGGCGCTCAAGATCTAGCTCATACCATTCCATAGTATCTATATTCAGCACCCACAATTTATATGTATCCCAATCAACGCCCCACTCATCTTCTTCATCAATGCTAAATTCAGGGCATAAAACGTGGATTTTATCTGGCGATAATGCGAATCCGGATATCTCACTATACCACTCGATTGTGCAGGGTGTAGTATATTCTTGTCCTGAACGCAGGTCCATGATAGGGAAAGAGAAAGATTCCTCATCACCCCATACACCGCGAGCGAGTAAGATATGCTCTTCATCTACAAAGAACATAAATGCTTGCGCATCCTGTGTCACGAGGCGAGGATCGCTACCATCCTCATTTGCAATATAAATATCGGGTGGCAGTTCTTCATCCTCCGCACCTTTAGAAGCCATAACGATAATTTTGTCAGCATCAGGGTATTGTAGGTAGTTAGAAAAAAGATCGCCAGCCATTGCATCATAATCACGATATCCTGGCAAATATACACTACGTTCACCGGTTTGGCTGTTCATAAGGTAGAATTTGTTTTCTTCTTCAAAAAGTAAGTGTGTGTTATCTGGGAGCAAATCTGCCCAGCTTTCCCCGCTAATATCAAGCGTAGACCACGAGGCAGTAGCAATTTGGTAAATCTTGTAGCCTGGTTCTATGTAATACCTGTCGCGTATCCCTAGGCTGGTATGGCTATGAAAAAGCAGGTTTTGTCCATCTGGAAAGAATGTAAGATTAGCATTGCTATATCTTCCAAGCGGCATCCATTGCCCGGTTTCTATGCTCACCAGACTCCACTCGTCAGACTCATACCAGCCTTCTGACGTTTCATAACCCTTTACCAATAAAGCCCATTGGTTATCACTTGAAATTCCGTTGACTTGATACCCTTGCGAATCAACTATCAAGCCATTCCGATGGTTGTATAGGATGTAAGAATCGTCATAGTTAGGATCATTATTAATTCTAAAACACACAAGCCAGCCATCATTTGAAAACTCAAAATTGTCCAAATAGATGTCGGAAGAGGGAGCAGTATAAATTTTGTGTGCCTCACTTCCATCAGCATTGGCCGCATAAACCGTTTTTGTTTTAGCCTCCTCAATTTCAAACCACAACCATTGTCCGTTTGGAGCAAATTGACCATCAAGATATTGGGGCGTGTGCATCAACAGTTTACGATTATTACCATTCGTATCTGCCACGAATATATCCCAGCTTCCTTCTACATAATCGCCGGTAGCGGGATGACCAGTAGCAAAATCACCGCTGGCAAAAAGAATATATCCGCTGGCCGGGGTCTCGGTTGGCGTCGCAGTGGGTGCATCCGTTGCCAGTGCGGCGGCGGTCGGGGACGCCTGGGTAGCAAGCGTGGCGGTCGCGCCGACTGGTGTGCTTTGGGCAACCGGCGGCGTTTGCGCTCCGGTAAGTTTTTGATAAACGGTCCACCCGCCGACGCCACAAACGCCTAACAATACCAAAACCGCCATCACGCCGCCCACCCAGAGCAACCCACGGTTGCGCGCGGGGCGCGATTTCTGCCCGGTGGCGGACACTCTGGGCTGCGGTAACGGCTGGCCGCAATTGTTGCAGAACTTTGCCCCACTTTGATTGACCGCGCCACATCTTGCGCAACGGATAGCCGGTTTGGGCTGGTTCATAGCATCATCTCCTTGCCCTTACTTTCTCTCGAAACTCCAGGCGCGGTCGGGGCAGGTCAAAATGAGTAGACCTCCCGATTTCTCCACCTCACATTCGCCGCGCGGCCCGCCTAAAACGCCGGGGTCCCAAGTGATAGCAATGTGGTCTTTGTCTATCACCTGGTACTGTCCCGTCACAGTGTCAATGCCAATCCCACGGATATCGCCATCGCGCTCAAATACCCAAGTTGTACAGCCAAATAAGGCACAACTTTCCCAGGTGCCGACGACTTTATTCTTTGGTCCGCCCAGGCTCAACACCATCATCAACAACGCGACGCCTAAAATCACGGCTCCGATTACATACAACTTGATGTTCTTCACCCTTATCCTCCTGAACTATAGGTTTGTTTTCACCGCCGAGGCGCAGAGACCGCAGAAATCTCTTCGCGACCTCTGCGCCTCGGCGGTGCGAAATTCTCACGTCGGGCGCACCGTCATGATCCACCGCCCCAGCGTGCCCCATGAAGCGTTGAACGTATTCCAACTATACGTACGCGATTCGCCCGTCCACGGGTCGTTGATGCGCACTTCGTTGTTCTCTGAGATGCCGGTAACAACGACGGAATGGTTGTGTTCTGTCATATTTGTACTCATCCCTAATTTCACGGCGGCAACCACCGGGCCTTTGGCGACTTCCTGTTTCAAAGTTTCAAGGTTTGCGTTGGAATAGTCTTTCGCCTCATAGCCGAGCGCTGCTAACTCATCGTGAATATTGGTCACACTCATTCCCCTGCCCTCAAAAATCCCTTGCTCAACGTTCTTATCCAAAAGCTCCTGCGCTGAACTTGTCTGGTTGTCTGGGTCTTGCTGATGCCAGTATTCTGTGACCATACTCACAGCGGTGGGCGCGCAGCCAAAGTCGGTTTCCCGACCGTCGTAGGTCAAATCTTGCTGGCTTATTGCAGGGACATTGTGCCACCAGGAACGCTCGGTAAACTCTACCTGTGAAGTCACAAACGGCATTTTGCGTATCTCGACAGGGTCTTTCTGTTCTTGCTCCACGACCGGTTGACGATTATCCAGCATTTCCACGACGGAAACGGTTTCGGTCGGCGGCGTCACATCGCCGGCTTTCTCCGGGTGCATCATACCGGTGATGCCCATCACGCCGGCGATGGCGGCAGCGGCAATCATGGTCTTGGCGCCGGTGGATTGGAGCTTTTCGGCGGTTTCGTCAGAATGAGTAGCAGGAGTTTCTTCAGCTTCCAGCATGGCGGAAAGCTGTCCAACATTTGTCTTGGCTTTGTTGTGATCTGCACTGGCGGGTTTAGAAATCTGGTCAGATGCAGATTTGTAGTCGTTTTCCATCGTCATAGCTTCCTTTAAGACAAAAAAACACGTTACATTCTACGAGATGTTTTGAATAGGATCAGGTTTGTTGATTTTGCCACCGCTTATGAACATCCGCCCACAAATCATCATCCCATACTCCCATAGAGCGCACTTCTACAGCTCGACCGTGAGCAATTGCAGTCCCAGACCAACTTTCTATTTCTTGCTTGATCCGTGGAGCGTATCGCATAACATTTTCAGGAAAATATAGAACGACTTTGCCGTCCGATGCTAATTGTGGTATAGAAGCGTAGTTTTCCACAACATTCCGCAAATTGTTCATATATAAGAGCTTATCTGCTGGTGGCCGTTGCTGCAAATACCGAAAGAAATCGTCATCACTTAAGCGATTCCCTTGGGCATCTTTAGGTCGCAATAAGGACCATGCTTTTGAGTCAACAACTTCGATTAACTCATCTGATTGTTTATCACGACGAACAACAAAATCGGGGTTGATATTCTTGCCTGCATCTGTGGTAAGATGTGGTTGATGCGTAATCTGTTCAGCATCATAAAGCTCTCGCAAAGCGTTACGAGTTCTTGCTTCACCAGCATCCCCTTTAGCTATTAGCAAATCATTCTTCGTGAGTCCACGCTCCTGAATACGGGAGTCCTTTTCTGCGGTACAGAGCGCCATATGATCATCAAGTTCTTGTTCTACCCCAGCGACAACCAAATGTTTCTTGGCGCCTTCTTGAGTACTTGATGGCGCAAGTGCAGCCTCCGTTTCCATTTGCTCTGTCAATTGTGAGATATTATCCTTGCCCTTATGCACATCAGAAACACTAGGTGTCATCTTAGGGTTGTCTGTGGTATGTGAAAAATCGTTGTTCATAACTTTTTGCGTATTTCAGGTGAGTTAGGATTTTCATCGGGAGTCTGATAGCCGTTGTGCTCAAAGAAAGAACGGGCGCTATCCGATTCTGGAAACCCAACGATTTCTTTAGCCCCACTCATACGGGCATGAGTCTCTACCCGATCCAATAAAATCTTACCAATGCCGCGACCTCGTTGTGTCGGGTCATCAATCCCAATGTATTCCAGACGCGCTTGGACATTTTGCGCCTTGTCATATCGATCGGTGATGAAATTACCTTCTTTGTTTACTTGAAGTCCTAACCGCGCATACCCAATACATTGATCACCCCGATAAATATCGAAGCGCACCTGTTGATAGGGAGCGCGTTCATTGCGTGCCATCGTTTCTTGCATCGTTACCGGCGAGCCGTTTTCCGTGCGTAGAGTTAATGTATCCCCTAATTTATCTTGCACCTGAGTTTCAACCACATCATTGTCAACAATATCTGTTTGTCTAGACATTGAGCCAGTATACAAATCCCGTGAGGCTACAGGCTGTGCCTCTAAACTCTTTGTAAGTTTAGCAATATTGTCCTGTGCAGTTTCCTTTCTAGAAAACGCTTTTGGGGACACTTGTTCACTCAAATTAGAACGATCTGAGGCGCTCATTGATGTACTCCATTCCTGCAAAACATCCAGAAATTCTCTTCCCACGTCAACTTTCCCGTCTCCGGGAACAAGCCGCTGGCCTCTTTCAAATGCAAGAACAGACAATACACCGCAGCTTGCGCGCGTTCACCTGACAACGACTCGCTGGCGTGTTGAGCCACGGCGTCGCGGCAGAAAGCTACGACTTGCTGCACCGCCGCGCCCGCCCCTAACGCGGGGTTCAGGTTCGCGCACAATTCGGTAAACTGGTCTACCAGTTTCAGTGACTTATCAAACAACAACCCCTCCCCGTGATCCCGCACCTTGCAGCACGCGGGACACAGCTTGCAGCCCGCGTAAGGCACATAGTGCGAGGCAAATTGCTGTTGGTAGGGGGCCATCAGCCGCGCCAATTCCTCGTCGCTCACGGGACGGCTTTCGACGCCGGCGCCTTGCGCTTCCCATACCTGCCAGAAGTTGGCGGCGTGCATCAGCACCGGTTCCTGCGTGTCCAGCCCGTAGACGGCGGCCTCGCCCGTCTCCAGCGTGACGACGTGCTCCTGCTGGAACTCGTCGAACTTCATTGCCTTGCCCATCACATCGCGGTCGTCCGCCGAGGTGAGCCGCTGCATGATTTTGAGCGCCGTGTTGCCGATGACGTCGGGCACCAGTTTGGTGGGTAACTGCTCGGCAATGATGATGCCCTCGCCGTACTTGCGGTTCTCAGCCAGCGCCCGCGCGAAGGCCTGTGCCGCCTGCCCCTTGGTGTTGGCCTGTTCCGCGCTGGTTTCGGATGAGACGTTTTCCAACAGCCGGTGCGCCTCCTCAATCAAAATGACGTGCTGCAACTGCCCCTTGCGCCCGCGCGCGCGGCCCTTGTCCAGATACTCGTTCACCATCATCAGCATAAAAGCCATCATCAGCGCCTTGTCCTCGTCGTCGCCGATGTGGCGCAGTTCGACGAGCGTGGGACGCTCCATCCACGTCTCAATAGGCAGCGATTGCCGCGCGGAGAGGATGCGCCCGCAACCACCCTCCAGCAGCGCTTCGATGCGCAGCTTGCTCGCACCCCGGATGTTGCCTTTGACCTCGCCCTCATGTTCAATTTCGTGATCCACGACATGCGTCAGTTGGTTGTAGAAGTCGCGCATCGTGGGGAACGCCGGATCACCCGCGCCACCGGTCGGTTTGCGAAACGCCGTCCAGCCGCAGCGGTAGTAAGTGCGATTGAGCGCCTTGAGGAACAGGCGCGGCAGCGGTTCCCACATCGGGATGGCGGCCTTGAAGGCGGTGAGCAGCGCGGAGATGTGCTCGTTCACCGTTACGCCGCGCTGAATCTCGAAGGGGTTGAGGCGGAAGGGCGCAGTTTCCTCATCGCCCAGGGTGAAGACTTGCAGCCGCTCGCGCAGATGCGGCAGGCGCAATAGCGCGCGGTAGTCATCGTGCTCGGCATTGACCGGCTCGATGACCAGGAAGGGAACATCGTGCCGCGCCAGTTCTGCCAGCAGGTGCAAGCAGGTGGTGGTCTTGCCACTGCCCGTTGTGCCGACGATGAGCACATGCTTGGTCAAATCGTGCAAGTGGATGCGGTGCGGCGTACCATCGGCGCGCTGCCCGATCTCAATGAACGGCGTGCGCACGTCACCCTGTGCCAGCGTTACAAACGCGCCGGAGTGGATACGCAGGCCGATTTCGTCGCGACGCTCCAGGGCGGGCATACGGAAGGCGCAACTGGCCTCTTGCACGTCCACCAGGTAGGGCAAGCGGGCCAACGCAGCGCAGGTCTCGCCCAGGCGGCCTGTCACTTGTAGCATCGGGTTTTCCCCCGAATTCTGGAACACGGTATGCAACATCTGCATATCCAGCCGACGTAAGTCCTCGCGGGCCAGCGCCAGCCGCTCACCGCTCAGCCAGACTTCGCGGGGGATGTACGGCAGGCTGACCTCGTCCTTGGGATCACCGGGGGTGGGGATGTGGCCTACCATCTCTGCTTCCAACGCACCGACGACGCTGGGATCCACGGCCCCCTGCGCTGCGATGTAGGGACGGAAGACCAGGGGACGCTCCAGGCGTTCCAGGTAGTTTTCGACGATCTCTGCACTGAGTTGAGCTTTGGGATCGGGTAGGAAGCTCTCCTGTCCACTTTGGTCCAGGTTGTCACGATTGGATATTTGCCGCGCGCCCGCTGCCAGCGTTGAGGTCATCCCCATACGGCGCGACTTCTCGCGGCCCTCGCCGGCCTTGCGCAGTTGCCCGGCCAGAGCGTTGAGGGCGTCACGTTCGGCGTCCTCCAATATCAACGGCGTGAGCGCCAGGCTGACAATGTGCGGCTGCTCCTGGCGTTGGAGCGTCTTGCACAGCCCGGCCATGCTGCTGATGCCCCACTTATAGGGGTGGGGAACAGCATAAGCTTGCCCGGAGCGCAATAGCTGCCCAAATTCCACCGATTTTTCCAGGCTCACCACCTGCGCCGTTTCCATTGGAAACGGCGCGTAGAGCGCGTCGAAGCTCGCCGCGTCCGTCGCCGGGCGCAGACCGCCGCGATAGAAATCGTAGGGGAACTGCTTGGTGAGATCCGTCCACAACTCGTAGGCCAGGTCGCGCGCGTCCTGCGCGGAACGCCCTGCCCCCTTGCCCAGAAAAGCCAATCTGAGCGTTTGCCCATCCCAGAGATAGCGCAACTCGAAGGCGCGCAGGCCGCGCTCCGGGTCGGGCTGCACGTTCAACTGCATCAGTAGGAGCCGCTGCGCGTTGATGACGCGGCGTAGCCGCTCGATCTCGTCTACGTTCTCGAATTGCTCGTAAGATGACAGATCGGGCACAGAGACGATCTCGGCAGCGAAAAGCGCGTGATAGAGGGGCGAAAAGCTATTCGGCGACATGAGATGAAAATATAGAGTAGACATTTTGTTCCTCACACTATCGACTGGGTGGTTTAGGCGGACGATCATGCGTAATCGCCGCCCCGCGTTTCTGGGGTTTAGTCAGCTGGACAGCTCGCCCGCCTGTAGATGTTGTTCCAGTTCGCGCTTGTGGGCGACTGACGTTGCCGGCGTTACGCTGTCTGGATTGCGCCAACTTTCGGGCAACCCATAGTGCAAGCAAGAGTAATGGCAGACCAATCGCCACAAAAGGTAGCCAACGGGGTAAAATAATGGTTGGCCTTATTGCAGTGGAGGCGACATAGTAAGGCGGCGCAAAATCTGCGCCAGCCTGGTTCCCCCAATCCATCAATGCTGCAATCGAGTGCGTACTGCTAATAGTGTACAAGGTCTGGTTGCTGTCAAAAGCGGTGCTTTCGCCTTGGTTCAGAACGCCTTGATAGGCAATTGCATTGTTAGCGTCACGCACTTCAATGTTAGCGCCATCTTCATAGGAGAATATTTGCAGTCGCGCCCCGTCAATCGCCGGATAGTAGAAACGGCGTCCAATTCCAATGCCGGTTTCGTCTTGGGCAAATATCATGTGTGCATATTGACTGTCATAGCTCGTTGTGGGGGACACACTGACGGCGACAGGTTCACCGGCCTCAATGCTTAACAGTAAGGTGTTTACGTCAGGGAGTGTATGCATCTGGCCCATATTCAATGTCCCTTGCCATAACACTTCCCCGGTTTCAGCATTATGGACTGTGACAGACGTGTTATCCTGGTAGGCAATCACGTTCAAATCATGCGTCCAGCCGCCGGCATCGCCGGCCCATGTATAGAACTTGCGCCCGGTAAACCGGCCATCGTCAGCCGGTACATAGTAACCTTGATCACTGTAACTCAACGCCGAAACGGGATGTGTAGCCTCCACCGTCAAATAAACGTGGGACAAATCTGGCTCGAAATGGGCCTCACCTGCATTCAGCGTCCCTTGCCAAATCACTTTCTTGCTATCAGTTTCCGTTATAGTGACGGCTGTATTATCCTGGTAAGCAAAAATGACGAAGTTTCGCGCGGCATCCATTAAACCAAACAAACTCCCGGCGCCTTCTGATTGGTAGGTATAGAATAACTGCCCGGTCCCCAGTCCTTGTTCATTTAAAGCGTAGTATCCCATCACTCCACCCGTCGTCGGGTCTCCGACCAGGGTGGCATAAGGGTGAGTTCCTATCACGTGATAGACGCCTGATCCCGG
Source organism: Anaerolineae bacterium (assembly GCA_035415725.1). Lineage (GTDB taxonomy): Bacteria > Chloroflexota > Anaerolineae > B4-G1 > SLSP01 > DSWT01. The sequence continues at coordinate 30,124 of DAOOGN010000002.1, forward strand.
ATTCAGCCGGTGATGTTCTCCCTTGTCCAATCGACCCTGCCATATCGTGCGCCCACCAGCCGTGTTGACCTGTAACGAAGTTCCATTGGTGTAACTGAAAATCACAATCTCTGAATGGGTAAAAACATACGTAGGATAACTGGCTACGCCAATAGTCTGTCCACAGCCAGAGAGAACGAATATCAATAAACAAGCTATCAACATAACCTGGTATGTATGGAATCGCATAATTTTTATCGCTTTCCTTCATTGCAGACGTTGTAATGCTTCACCGTGTGTCACATAAAACTCAAGGGCTAAGATTTAGCGAATGCGCGGTCTAGGCGGTTTAACGGAAGCCGGTCGAATTCCTTCACGCGCTTTACTTGACGGAGGGTGTCCCTTTGCCTTAATAGAAGGAGGCGGTATTCTAACGTTCTTGGCAGTTGGCGTGTGAATCGTGGGGTATGGTCGGGCTACGGGACGCGCTGGTGAAACTGCGGGCGCGCGCGCTGGCCGGCTTTTTGATCGATTGAGTACCTCACTCAAAGCTGAGATTAGCCAGACCATGAGCGCAACGAATCCCATCACCAAAAGCAGCGCTAATCCGCCCCCGCCGTCGCCGCCATAATCGGGCAACGCCCATCCCTGGTCGCGCCCATACTCATCCACGTAACGGTCATTGGCGTCCACATGACCGCGATCACGGTACCCATCGCGGACACGGTTCCAGTAATCCACCTCGCCCACGCGATTCCCGCGATAATCACGCAAAATGCGATTTTTATCCATCCGGTAATTTGCCATGATATCTCCCTATAGAACCGACCAAGATCCCAATCAGGGTTTTGTCTACACACGTCCTTCGTCCAGCGCAGTTAACGCTTCATCCATCGCCCGCTTGAGCAAGGTCTGGAATACCTGCAAATCCCGCCGCTGCCAGCCTTCCAGGTCGGCGATACGTGCCAGGGGATCGGGGCTATCCAGCAGGCCACGCTTTAGCGCAAGGATGGCGTAAACATCCAGGTGCGCCCCGAATGGCCGTGCGTCTATATCCACTATCATGTCATCCCATTGCAGCGCCAGAAAAGGGTGACTGTCCTGTTTAGCCTCTAATACCTGACAGTTAAAATACCCGGCGAGGGATGAACCTTCCAGATAGCTACGAATCGCTTCGATGACCACCGGGCCATTGTCGGCGGCGTCTTCCACCATATCACCCCATACTTCATAAATATCATGTTTGTTGATCCCATCGCCGGGATCGCGGCGGGTATGGAACATGGGTGCCTCCTCGAGCAAACTACGGCTGGTAAATGGCGAATAATCCTGAGTTATTCGCGGCGGAGGGGCGGGCGACGGCTGGGGGGATCAGGTCGAGATGGAGTAGAGTGCGCTGACGCGCGTTCACCCGACAACGCAATGGCAACGGTAAGCAACAGGAAGATCGGAAGGCTCAGTACCATGAGAGGGATAATGACAATCCACAGTCCTGCCATCGCAGACCAAATTTCCTTGAAGAAGGTACGGGTCGAACGCTCCGCCCAACACGAGAGGGAAACTCTTAGAATGATGTAGCTCCCCCATGCAAGTGTGATGAGTCCAAAGATTAAAAGCAAAACCTCTATACCGTCCACGATTCCCTCCTTGTATAAAATAAAAGAACGCCGCTCCACTATGGCTTACGGCGCGGTGGGGGGGCGCGGCGCGGGGCAGGCTCGTTGTTGCCCGGCGTACGCATAGCCGGGCGGTCCGCGCTGCGGCGCGGGGCAGGAAGCGCGGCGGGACGGCTTGACGCCGGGGGCAGCGCCGGGCGGTCCTCCACCGAGATCATCGAGGGTTTGCGCGCGCCCGGCAGTGCCGTTGGGGCGGGTTTCTCCACGGGCGGTGCCGCCGGCGCAGAGCGTCTCCTGGAGACCGGTGAGCGGAACCCGCTGCGCTGCACGAGAGACACGCCGCCGGCCAGTAGCACCCCTACCACCGGCACGGCGAGCAAAAATAGCAGGGTGGTTTCAAATGCACCCCGACTCAAACCATAGATAGCGGCAAAGCCCGCCAGCACGATGCTGACCAAGCCTGTAACGCAGCCGGCATGGCTGATGACTTCACGGGCGAGCAGGTTACTAAACAACGGACGTAGGACAAAGCGAGTCAGAGCAAGCGGGACTGCCGGAATCAAGCAAACCAGGCCCAAGACGACCAGCATCAGGATGCTGCCCCAGTCGCGCCCGAAGAAACCGATCCTGTACAGCCACCACAATCCCACAAACAGACTGAACCACAGATAGGGGAAGGTGATGGTCGAGGCAATCCCGGCCAGTGCACTGCGATTTTCGGATTGTAATGGATCGTTCATTGCCTGCTATCCCTTTTGCATGGGTGGTTTTTTCGGACGGCCATGCTCAATACTGGCGCCCACCGGCTTTTTCATTTCCTTTTCCACTTTTTTGCCAGGCATACTGCCGATGCGCATTTCCGGCGCGCTGACGGTTTTGGCCGGCGCCGGACGCAAAGCCTGGATGATCCGGTAAAGCAACCACAACAGCGCCAACGCGGGAGCAAGGAAGAGCAACCACACGGGGAACAGCACCAGCACGCGTGGGCCGGTGGGCGTGGCCTGTGCAACAGCCTGCCCATTGCAATCCACCAGGCTCATCTGACCAGGCGTCAGGCTTACAGCAGGCATGCCCAGTCCGCGCGGGCGCAAGAAATAGCTCATACTGCGTCCTCGCGCCCCCATAAAAGGTGCGTTCCATTGGATAGAGTTCGTGGCGCTGACCGCGCGGTAGAGACTGCCAATCTGCGCGAAACTCTTGTCATTGTAGTACTCGGTGACGGCAATATTCGTTGCCACCGTACCCACAATGCCGATGGCAATGTCGCTATAGATGCCCATTAGTGCCGTCGGGTCAGCCGTTTCATAATAATCTTCGGGCGAAGAGGCAATTTGAGATAACGTTGCCTTATCCGCGCCGCCCAAGGCAACAGTAAATAGCCGGATTCCATGCGCTTTGGCGGCATCAGCGGCGGCAATGACCGGTGCTGGGCCGTTATTGTTATCGCCATCTGAGAGCAAAATAATCACTTGGCGGGTATTGGTGGTTACATCCTGGTTGGCGATTTCCTGTGTCGCCGCCGTCAATCCGGCGGCAATGTCCGTGCCGCCGCCCTCATGCACTCGTTGGATAGCGCTGGTGGCTTTATTGCGATCGTAGGTAAATGTCTGGCGCACAAACGCTCGATCATCGAAAGAGACGATAGCAACGATATCCTGTCCTTTTTGTAGATCCATCAAATCCACGAAATCCGAAGCGGCATTACGCGCTTCCGCAATGGGCGAGCCGCTCATACTGCCAGATTGGTCAATGACCAGGGCCGCCTGCACCGGCGAAACGTCACCGGCATCCGCGCAGGTGGGCAGCGTACGCGCATCGATGCGCACATCTACGTTCACCGGCTCCGGCCAAAAGGCCACACCGGGTCGCGCCACGCGCGAGACGATGCCTTCGCGGCTTGTGGCGCGTGCGCCCACGGTGCGGGCCAGGGCAAAGATGACAACGCAGATGGCGGCGATGATGAGTAAAATGAGTTCCCATGGCTTGAGACGCATTTGCTTTACCTCCTGGTTTATTTGTCATTTGACGGTTGTTCCTTGTCCGGGAACGGAATCATGCGGCTACTCAGTCCGATTTCAACCAGGGCATAAACTACACCCGATACAACAGACACAATAAAAACTAGCGACTGATTCTCCATTACTCCCCATAGGCCAAAACCTAACCGCAACTTAGGAATGGATATTTGATCCTTAGCGGAATTTGTGCAGAAGTTAGGGTCTTTACAGATTTGATAGCGGATATACCATTTGGTTTCTGTTATGAAAGCGTTTTGTGGCATAGAGCGAATTTCCCATTGCAACAGAGTTTGATTATTAGCAGAGATCATGATCTGGCATACAGAATGACAATTATTCCCTTCCTGAGGCGTGATGAACAACAAATGCCCAGGCGCTGGTTCCAGATTGAATGTGATTGTTGTGGTTTGAGGAGAGGAATTGTACAAATACAAAAGGAGATTGCCACTGTCTCCTTCCGAGAGCCATGCAGGAGAAAAAAGCGTCGCTATTATAAAATCGTCTTTGCCATCATTATTCTTATCCTCAATAAGGATAGGGACATTCAATAGAGTTTCTGAAGGGGTTAGCGCATAAGTAAAGAAAGAAAAACCGGTTGCAAAGAGCAGAGCAAAGACGATGATTTTGGGGCGCGGCCAACGTTTTACTTTCCAGGTCCCCTCACTCAATAAAATGCTAAGAAATTTATTAATGGGATCAGAAGACAAAATATCAGGTTTCTCGATGAGTTTATATGCAGCATATAGTACATATAGCGCAATTAAATCTAGTGAAAGATACATTACCAATGCGACAGCTAATATCCAACTTATACCAAGCCAAAGCGAGAAACAGAACAACCCCGGTATTATCAAGATAAGAATTAAGCGATGATATTTTTCAGAAGTCAAACTCAACCAGATAAATACAACACTACATACAAAAACGGGGACGATTAAAATATTCTGTAGAGAATATGAGATTTCCCCTAGGCTGTGAACCCGGAGTAGCTTTATGCCGTATGCGAATAATATAGCATCTATCAAGGGTATAAAAAGGAATAAAAAACCTAAAGAACACAGATTTCCGGGGCGGTGAATCCAAGCTCCGATATGTTTGAAAAGTATGAATGGAGGAGTTTTTCTAAAAAATAAGTGCATTTCCCCTAATGGAGTACACTTGTAGAGGATGAACTCGCGCAATGCTTTGGTCCTAATCTGCCATTCACCTTCAGTGTCTTTTATAATCCATCCAGCATTACTTAGTTTGTCAATGGCTTCTTGTGAAGGAGGAATAAGGCTTTTATGCTGTGCCAAATTCGTAAGGATTTTTTTCTCTTTGTCGTTCAATTTACTGAAAGCTTCTTTGGCACCGGGCCAGTTTGTGAGATGCTCCCAGCGTTTCATTGCCTCAGGATCAAACTGTCTTCCTGGATTAAATTGCATTATTGTCGCACTCCCGTAAAAGCTTTTACCAAACAATATCTTCCGGCAACTTTAACTAGCAACCCTTTATCCAATAGGGGCTGAGGATTTCCTACTCTAAGAAGATCACAATGTTCCCCTAATGCAGCTTGTATTAGGAAAAAATCCCTTCGTTCTTCCTCTTTAAGGAACCCACTGTGACAGTATCGTTCAAATATATGTTTACCGTACTTTTTTATACTGGGTAATCTTGGACTCGAAGCCCCTCGCCTTCTGTAAATCGATTTCCATTTATCGAGGCTGATGGTTAGTAAGTAAGGATGCCCCCCACTCGCTTTGTAAAGCGCGGATCGCTGGTTTTGGTTCAGTGACAATTGTGTGTGGTGTGCAAAAAGTTCCCCAATCTCACTTGAAGACCATAATGGCATTTTTACTGATTGAATGTTATCTTCGTGATCTTTAAGCCACCGGAATGCTTCTGGTTCGCCTTTTTGCAGAACTCCCAATCTTTCATCAAAAGGTAACTCATCTGTAGTAACAAGCTTTAAAGGTGGTACTTGGCTATAACGAGCACTATCAATTGCAATTGCAAGGTACATAAGCTCAAAGACAATATCGGGCAGGTTACATTTATAGGCATTGTCAATCAACAGATACCAGATGGGACCGGTACCATTTAATAGATCCGCAATATCATTATATTCAGTCCCAAACCGCAATTTGTAATCCGGAAGGGTATTGTATCTTATCGTATGTTTTGCCAGAAGAGCTAGGATTTCTCCCCGTTTCAATGGTAAATCTAAGCGCACTACTATAGGAGGAAGATCCCTGCCAGATTCACGAGGAGAAGTAAGTTTTTGCTCAATATAGTTGAGCAAAAAGCTTTTGCCATAACCCGGCCCGCCGGAAATCCAAAGGACTTTTTTGTCAGTATTAGATAAAAAAACATCAATTGCATTTTGGATCGGAGCTGGGAAAAAAATATCTTTTGTTTTGTATGTCTGCCCCTGATAATAAGCCCAACTGTGCGCGAAAGGAGATTGGATGAGTACTTCTAGTGGCTCAGAACATTCACGGCGACGGTCATTAACTCTTAATTCTTCGGTGGAAAACCGCAGCTTGCCCGGCAAAGCAAAGACATGGATATCGGATTCAGCACCACTTACCGTAACCTCATGTGACATTTCCTTGAACTTAATGCGTATTGCCGCAGTTTGTAGCGATTCTGTTGGATCATCAGAGGTAACAACAAAATGGACATCTATGCCATTTGGGTTCCAAAAGTATTCATCAGGATCGGACTTCAAATGATATTTAGACACACCACCCCTCCAAGATGTAACATCAATTCCTCGTTAAATTCGTTTTTTCCGGTGATCGATTCCTTGTAGCAAGATTTCTATTGGCTCATCTCATTTAATAAAAAGTGGAAAATTCTTCGTTCGAGTACGGGGGCATTCATAGAAGCAACCTGCGCCTCGGCAATACGCTCTTTTCTATCACCAATATTCACTCCCTCATAGTGCTCAAATATTGTGATCATATCGTTTTCGGATTGTCCTCTTGGCGAAATGCCATAGTCAGTTTGTATCTCTTTACGCATTCCCTGACAGATTATTTGATGGTTTGTATTGCCCATCATATGCTCAGCAATCTTGTCAAGTCCTACGAATACAAATAATACATGTTCTGTGGAGTAGGGGGTTTCTCGATCATCTGGCTGCTCATGAAGCCAATTCTCGTAGCCAGAAATTGCCCCAGGGGATTTGAGAATTTTAATCACTTTTTCTAAAGATTGTCTTAAAGTTATAATGCTATCTGGGTTGAGCAGCGTAGGGTCCAATAGAGATCTCCAGAGTAGAATTGTAGGAACCTCACAACAGCCTTTGATAGGGTGGGATTCTCTCTTAGGAGAGCATTCAGGACATTCCCCACAAAACTCTTTTTTTGCCTGTCGGATAACGCTTTGTAAAACTGATGTTTGTGTTTCAAAAAACATTTCTGATAAGGGCGGCAAAACGTCCGGACACTCAGCTCCAAAATCATTTTTTAGAACCTGTTCCGGTTCATACAATACTTTTAATGGGTTTACATTCTTTCTTCGACAAGCATCCATCAGAATACGAGCAAGAAGATAGAATGCCTGACGATTTTGGTATTGCGCCGCGGCAATCCAAAGCGCAGGAAGATATTTCTCTGTCAAAAACACCCTCTTGTTCAATGTGTTTTGCCATTTTGCTGCCATTTGCTAATCATCCTATCCTAGTTTTATAGCTGTTTCACTTCTCAAATATGGAATCAATGATTAATTTTGACGATTCCTTTGCAAAATCCAGGAAATTTCTCGGGAACCCGTCTGGACGTTTAAAAACTTCCAAAATATCTGACTTCTTGATTTTACTAGCCTCCTTAGAGAGTACATCTGCTAAATCGTCATGGTGATTTATCGAAACAGGCATTACTTTTTTCTGGTAGAGCAATGTCACTGCAATCATAGGTAAAGCCACTGTCAATGCACCCATAATTAGGAACTGCCATTTTAGATTATTATTGACCACATATTGCACTCGGCCCTGTTCCCATAAAAATGTTTTTTGAATCTCGTTATCATGAAACGGAATCCCCTGTACTGTGGAACCAGAAGGCAATGAGGCTGTTAATATTAGTCTAGATGTTGATGACACAGGAAGTATGGTATAGAATTTGCTCCCTCCAACAGAAACTAGTGGGGATGTTTTCAGTTGATCATTCATTTTATAATGCAATATGGGAGCATATAGACCAGAAATAGTTTCTGTATAGTGGGCAACAGTCACAGTGATTGGAATATCAAACCCACTTGTTGTTGTGATACGTTGCCCAACAATCATGTCAAGCTGAGGCAGTAACCCACTGGAGAAAACTTCATTTTTGATAGTATGATTATAAGAAAAAGGGGTAACAGATATTAGCGTTGCAGTGTATGCACCAGCCAGTGTCGGTGTAATTGTTCCTTCCCACCAACCATCTTCACCTTGCATTAACAGTAATGGAACACTCCCTGGCTGTACTTCTGCTTTGATTTCAAACCCCTCCATTTGAGGCATAGGTTGTCCATCGTATAAAAACCGCCCACGAATTTTGACCATGTCCCCCACAGCCACTTTTTCTGGTAATACCGAGGTCTCTAGACTCGTCAGATACAACTTATCATCCACATAGAACTGTTGTTGCGCCTCATTCAGGGCCCCATGCGTCCAGGTTATTGGTACTATTGGAACAAATGTCACCGTATATGTACCAGGGGTTGTGGGTGTAATGCTCCCTGTAAAATGACCTTCCGATGTTGGTTGTAAGGATATAGTTTCGCCAGAAGGTTCCAGATGGGTCCGTATAGTTACTGATGTGTTTACAAAAGATTGCCCCCTGACGACTAATTGTGCTGAAAGCTGTATGGGCTGATTAATATGCGCACGTTCTGGCACGAGCGCGGTAAGGACATCTAGTGGGTAAAAGGATTCACCAAATGTGTAATACACTAACGTTTCACCTGGTTGCGCTTCGGGGGATCGTTGCAAAGTCCCTTGAATTTCACCAAAAGGTGGATTTAACCACCACCGTTCCGAAGCCCCTTTCACAGCAGGAGCGATATTCCAATTGTCTAGCATTAAGTCATCGGCAATAAGTGTTACACTAACCACTTGGTGGAAAGGTGTAGCAGTCGCTAAGGACAGGGTGGTAGAGACACTAAACAAGGTAGATTTTTCAAAATGTTCCGAAGGTGCGCCCAGGCCAAGATGCTGAAGTATTTCAGCATATACAGCTTGACGGTCCATATCACCATTGACCATCACTCCTGCATTTTCTTGCCACCATTCAGAATCCTGATTTTCTCCAAACAGGATTGGAATCACTTGAATCTGTTGATTTTGGCGTAGGTCTGCCAATAATCCTGCAATTATATTTTTTTGTTGATCCAGATTTTTACCTTCAAACTCTCCATCCGAAAACAGAAGCACATAACACTTTTCGTTATCGGTCCTGTTGCCACAATGCAAAGTCTGTCCAGTTTCATCCACAAAATACTGCCTGGCAGCCTTTAGTCCTTCCTCAAAGCTTGTATTATTTAATCCTTCAACATCAACCGCACCAATTTTCTTCAGATCTGCTAAGGACCAGGCATTTACCCATGTCAAAGGCACCAACCGATCCTCTTCTCTAACCTTTCCATAGAAACGGATAACGCCTATCCGACTTTGCTCAGAATGAACCATTTGCAAGTAACGTACTAAAAAACGCGCAAAACGGATACGTCTATCTTCGGGATCGTTGTTAACATTAAGTCCGCCCCCACCTGTCATACTGTTACTTCCGTCAATCAAAAACACAATGTTGTAAGTCGAGCCTTCATGAGCCGTGACGACACTAACAAAAGCAATAAGGACTATCATGGCCAGGCACAAAACAACAGCCACACGATATACCCTACGATATCTCAACATGAACATCTCCTTCATCGCAACTGCGGTACCAGCACCCTCTCCACCAAGTTTGGCAGCATGGTTTTCATCTTATGCACTATGCTCAAGAAGTCTGCCGGCAGCGTGTTAAGCATATCGGTGGTGGCGCCTTCCTCACGCAAGATGTCTGAGCCGCGCCGGTTCTGATAAGCGTCCGGTGGCCAGTAAACGTCCTCACGCAGACTCCGGATGGTTTCGTCAACGTCATACGCCGTCCGCCGGAACTGAAATTGCATCTGTCCGTTGGACTTGAGCAGCATGTATGCGGCACGGGGGTCGTGAAAGGTTTCTCGATCCTGGAGGCTAGATAAACGCGGCTGGCCTGCGGCACCGGGGTTGAACAGGGCCGGGTGCGCGGGCAGCGTTTCCCAGGGCGTACAGCCAGTCGCTTTAGTTTCCGGCGCGGATTCCAGATAAGCCGGTTTCCATTTGCTTGTTCCATTTCTTTGCCGCTGTGACTTGTGCTCAGGACATATCAGGTATAGGGTGGTGTCCTTCTTGTGTTGTTCCCATAAAGGCAGGCTATTCACAAAATATCCCTGGATGTGCGTGTGCCCGAATAGCCCGTAGGTAATGCCCTCCTTCCTGATAAGATCCAGGTTCTCCCATGCATCTTGCGAAGTTTTGACAGTACCATGATGCCCGTATTTCAATGAGCTATGAAAGAGCATAAAGTCCTTTAATTCTACCGGAAGCTGGCTGTTCAGGCGGCAAAGTCCCGGCTGCCATTCCCGAATACGCCCACGGTGCTCCCGTGATAACACGGCGCGGGTCCAAATAGTGATCGGCCAGTATTCACGACTGATGGTGTGTGGCGGTTTGTAAGCTGAGTCCATTACATCCATATCGTGATTACCCTGGATCACAATTTCTGCATGCTCGGTTATCCAGTCCATACATTCGTTAGGCTGGGGGCCGTAATCTACCACGTCCCCCAACACCACGAAATGCAGGCTTTGCGCGTTGAGCGCGCGCGCCACATTGACAGCGTCCGTTTCCACCGCTTTGAGTGCAGGGAAATTCGCGTGAATATCGGATAGGACAGCGTATAGGACCGGTTGCATAAATTACCCCTCCGGCGTCAGCGTTGTGAGTTCGATCGGGAAATTTTCCTCGAAGAATAGTAATCTCAGATGACTCTTAGGCACCCAGCCATACGGGGTGACCAGATGGCAGTAATCCAATGCGATGAGATAGTAATCACCATATCTGGCACAGACGTAGACCTTTTGCCCGCGCGTCAACGTGCCTAACAGTTTGTTCTTGTTGGGTTCCTCATAGACATTCGGATAACCGGCTTCGCCAACCGCGATCATCGGCGTCGGCGTGGGCGTGTTCGTTGGGGTTGGTGTGAAGGTGGGCGTGGGTGTATGAGTCGGGGTGGCGGTGGGAGTAGCCGTAGGTGTGTGAGTCGGGGTCGGCGTTGGCGTGAAGGTGGGCGTCGGCGTCAGGGTAAACGTCGGGGTTGGCGTGCATAACACATCCCCCGACATATCGCACACACTTGTCGGCCAAGCGATGAAGTTGTTCAACTGCGCCAGCACGACAGCCAGAATAATCAAGGCAGCAATCCCGATTGCAGTATTCCGCCAGGTCATTTTGCGTGTGACGGCGTCTCGTCGTACTCTTGCCTGGCTGTGATCTGGATCGAGACTCAAAACATCGCGGTAGTGATTACGCGCCTCCCGCAGATGCCGGTGTTCCTCTGCACTAATGCCAGCTCTATACCGGGTTTCAATTAAGCCCACCCGCGCGCTACTTTGAGACTCTTCAATATTCAGTGCGCGTTCTAATTCCATCGCCCGCTTGAATTTCTCTTCCGCTGCCGGGAAATTATCCTTTTCCAGAGCGTGTTGGGCATCTTTGATTGAATTATTCAATTCAACGGTTTTTGTTCTACGTTCGCGTTCCTGTTCTAGGGGCGTCATTTCTCCTCCAAAAATCTTCCGGTCTCGCAATCAACTTATGAGTTTGTATCCTCATCATCGTGTATCCTCATCATCGTAGTTTTCACTATTAGCCCACCATCCTGCACCAAAAATGCTCATCGGTACCTCTGATTCGTCATCTGTTGATGGTTTCAGCTCTGGCGGGGAGATAATCGAGGGCGCGGGTTCCGGTGACGGTGCAACCTGTGTACTGCGCATTCCCGATTTATCTGGCCCAACAGATGACGCAGGCATCTCTGCATCAGGAGGGGTCTCTGACTGCGATTCAAGCGACGGTGCGGCCTGTGTGCTGCGCATTTCTGGTTTACCCGGCTTATCCAATGGCACAGGAGTCCCCGCGCCAGAAGATGGCTCTGATTCTGGCGCGGCCGCCGGGGTGGAAGTCTTTGGCACGTCTCTTAACGATGGCCGTGCGTCAGCACCTATGGGTTGTCCTGTCAACGGTGGCTCCGCAGGCTTGAAGTCCGGCTTTGTGGCTTTCACTGCCTCAGGCGATTCCTGACGTTCGCTGCCTGCAGATTGTGCATGCGCTGTGTGGGACGGCAGAATGGCATCTGCTGGCAACGGGTCATCGGCGTTGCCGGATGCCGGGAAAGTTTCCGGCGGCGTCAAAGGTTTGAGATGGACTTCCTGGAAGCGTTTGCTTTCATCAGCGATTCTGTCGTAGAACATATTCATCGTGTCGGTATCTTGTTGCTCAAAATAATAATTGGTCGCCTTGTAGAAGGCTGTCATCCGCAAGACTGATTGTCGCAACAACCAGGCATTATAGACCGCATGACGGCGACGCTCTTTCAAATGGGCTTCGCTACCTAAAACATCCGGCAAAGCCTGTCCCGTAGTGACATGCATCATACCTTCTGCAGCGCGCAGATGCCAGGCAGCGCGTTCAAAAGCGGCGTCATCTTGCACACGCCGCACGGCTTCGCGCAATGCCTGGGTATAATCACGCCAGATTTGCGCTTCGCTAAAACTCGATGCCATAGATAGTACCTGGTTATAGGCTGTGATGGCGGTAGGATAGTCGCGGCTGAGCAGCGAATCCCACCCCTGATTCATTGCATGACGCAAGTCAGGCAATAGAGCTTCAACGGTTTCAAACCGCTCCCTGAGGTTGAGCAAATCCACATCCGCCGGCGCGATCTTGAAGCCTTGCGTGAACAGCCCCGGCAATGCGCTCAACCGCCAGGCATCTAACCCGGCCTGAATTTGCTGCCGTATCTTGACCAGGGCGGCTTCCTGTTCTTCACGGATTTGTTGCTGCAAAGTGCGGATGTCGTCGCGAGGGTCTAAACGCAACGCCAGGTCACACAATTCCAATCCGTGTGTAAATTCGCCAGCCCTGCGCTCTACTTCAGCATGCGTCTTCAACCGATCTTGTAAATCTTTGATAGCGCTCTGCACGCGCGGGTAGTCGGGCGCCTCGCCGCGCACTCTTAAGATCCGCGTGACAGCGACTGCCCATTGTTTCGCGCCGATCTCTGTGTGTAGCTCGCGCAGATCGTCATGAACACGATCTAACAACGTACGCAGCGCACGGATACGTTCCGCCAAATCATCCAGCCGCTTATCCGTGCGCGGCGCGGCAATCCTGATCGCTTTCTCCAGGGCGGTTGTGGCGCCGGCGGGATCATACGCGACCAGCGCTTTCTCCGTGTCGTCGAGAGCGATATCCAGCTTGGCATTTTGTAACCTCGCGCGCAGGTCAGCGATACGCCCCTGGCGATCCGCCTCCGGCTTGATAATCTGGGCCGCATCCGCCAGCGCGGAGTGTACGCCCTGTTCGTCGAGGCGTTGCAGCGCTGTTTCAGCTTTTTGTAATTGCGCGTTGAACGCCGCGGTCTGCTCGCCGGGCAAGCCGGCTGCCCAATCCCGGGTGTCTTGATCCAACTGTGGCACCTGCCTGAGAATGTCAGCGCACTCCAACGCCTGGACATACTTAAGTTCTTTGATGGCGACTTCCATCGTCATTCTGAGGTCGTCTCTGACCCGCAGACACTGTTCGGTAAAGGCCGTCTCATGGGTGATCTGGGGCGAAGCGTGTTCCAGCGTTTGCACCGCGCCCGCGTAGTCTTTGGGCGTCCCCAGGAAGGTGCCAATCTCTCGCTTCAGTTTATCCAACAACTGGCGACTTTCGGCCGCCTCCGCTTCTTGACGCTGCGCCTCCGCCGCCTCTTTTTCCTTTTGGATACGCAGTTGTTCGGCTTTCTCTTCCAGCGTGTGACGCAAGGTCTGCGCGCGCCCTAATTTGGATATGTCCGGCGGCAAAGCTTTGAAGACGTCCAACGTGCGGGACAGGAGGGAAGGACGTTGTTGATACGCTTCCCAGGCTTCCAACGCTTCCAACAACAACTCCCACTGCCGAATCGGGGTATCCGGTTGATCGCCAGGGCACAACCGCTCGGCCTCTTCCAACGCTTTCTTGGCCTCTGCCAGATTGCCCTCCGGCGCTTGCAGGAGCGCGGCGGCCTGCGCCACACACTCCTGACTGGCCAGCCAGTTGCGCAGCCGATCGTAATCCCGGCTCACCAGCGGCGTGATCCAACCGGCGGTTTCGGCCTGAGTCAATTTCGCGCGCGCGGCAACGGTGTCCGGCGGGGTCTGATTGAGGAAGTCCGTCACTTCAGCCACCACGCGCTCGCGCAACCGTTGATAGCAGCGTTCCATATCCTTGTCTGGCGCCGGCTCAAAGTTAGCATCCAACTCTAAAACCCGGCGATACTCCTGTAAAGCCAGGTCCCAGGCTTCATTGTTTTGATGAACTTCTGCGCGAGAGAGGGCGCTGATGATTTCCCGTTGGCGTTCATAGGCGGTCTTGAGCAATAGCGAGACGCCGGCGCCGCGCAACTCAATTTCGGCGTCGCGGAAACGCTTGTTCCCGGCCAGGTCGCGGGCGCGTTTCATCGCGTCTTGGGTGCGCTCAAAGGTGTCCAACGCATTCCGCACCCACGTCGCTAATTCCCGCGCCGGGCCATCGTTTTCGTAGCCCTTGACCTGGAAGACTTCTTTGACAGCGCTCTCGAGCCGCTCCAGGTCAATCCGGCCCGGCGATTTTTTGGCGATATACCCGGCGTCCTCAAGCTGACTCTGCAAAGCGCGCGCGGCGGCCATTTTTTGGTTATAGTCCTGTTCCAGCCGGGCGCGGATAGAACCCTGGTGGGCTTCGTGAATCTCGGCCGCCAGGGATGCGGCATCCAACGTAATGTCAAACTCCACCTGCACGCCCAGTGCCTCGGCTTCTTCCTGGACGGCTTTGACGATATCCAACGCGGCCTGCGGCGTGCCGCGCATCCCCTCTCGCCGCCAACTCTCGAAGCGTTCGCGCGCTTCTTCCAGCCGCAAGCGCAGGCGGCGTGTGCGTGTTTCGCGCAGCAGGTCTTCAAATTGCCGCACCCAATGGCTCTCCGGCGGCGGATCGAGGATCAGGAAAGGTTTCAATTGCGCCTCAAGATCGCGCAACTGTTCCTGTTCCAATCGTTTTTGCAACTGTCCCCGCGCGGTTTGCGCCTGTTTTTCCGCCCAGCGGTTGACAATCAGGTTTTGCAGCGTTTGGAGTTCATCCAATAGTTCCGGCGCAGCAGTGCGCCCGGTGGCCTGTTTGCAACGATTCCACGCCTCGGCATATTCGCCGTCGCGGTAAAGTTCCTGAATTGGATGCACTACGCGCGTCCACTGTTCTTTCTCCAGTTCATCCACCAATTGTTGCGTCTTGTTGAACTTTTCTGGATCAACATTCTGGCGCGAAAGGTCAGTCAATAGTTCGCGCGCTTCTTTAAATCGTTCCTGCTTAGCCAAAGCCTCTACCTGAAGGAAAGTCTTGTCCGCATTGATCACCGCCTCCAGTTGCCGCTTGAGCAGACGCGCTTCAGGATCATCTGGGCGTTTCTCAAGCACAGTTTCCACCAGTTGCAGTGCTTCTTTGTATTTGCCAGTCTGCTGCGCCGTGCGGGCTTTCTCCAGCATTTCCTGTGTGATGCGTTGCTCGCGGATTTGCGTCTGTAACGCCAGGGCTTCTTTGGACGCCGGGTCGCTTTCCAGAATCTTCTGCACGATATCCTGCGCTTCTTTGAATTGCCCATTGGCTAACCACTGTTGGGCTTCGGCCAGGGCGCGCTGCATTCCCAGCGTGCTCTCGCGCGCCTCCTCAATGCGTTGACGCAGGTAGCCGGCCTCCTCGGCGATGCTCTCGGCATAGCGGTTGTTTTCGGCAAACCGCTCCAGATCGGTCAGATCCAGCAGGGCGTTATCGGCCTGCCGCTCTTCATTCCACCAGCGCTGCGCGCTTTGCAGTTTGGCGCCCGCGCGCGCGGCGCGCAACAAGTCCCCGGCTTCCGTCGCGCCCAGGCGAACGGCCTTTTCAAATAACATGCGCGCTTCAGCGTACTTTTCAGCATCCAGGGCGGCCTGCCCCTCTTTCAGGGCCGCGTCGCGTTCCTGCTGCCCGGCGGCCAACTTCTCCAGTTCATCCCGGAGCATCTCCAGATACGGGCGTTTGTGACCTTCACGCAGAGTCTTCAGGGTCTCATTGACAGCTCGCAATGCGCCGGCGTAATCCTGTTCTTGCCGGCAGACCTCAATTTGTTCTTCCCAGACGGCGCCGGCCGCCCAGTCCTCGCGCTGCTGGCGCACGTCGCTCAGAACCTGGAAGTAGCGATTGCGCTCGTCCACGTCCAACACTTGCAGGTTGATTTCCTTTTGAAGTTTGTCCAGTCGGTTAAGGTAATCGCTCAACTGCTCCACCGTCGTCGCCAGGTGGCGTCCTGTTTCAATCTGGCTCATCACGTCGTGCAAGGTTTTGCGGGTGGCCTCGACGCGCGCGTTGGCGATTTGCTCGTGCAGCTTCTGCACCTCGGCATCCAGGTCAGGCAGTTCCTTCAAGGCCGGCAGTGTTTCCAGCGCTTTCTCGGCGGCGTCCCATTCGTTATTTAGATAAGCCTGGCGCGCTTTCTCAATCTCGGGGCGCGCCTTTTCATCCAAGGCTTGGAGTTTCTCTGCCTTTTCCTGAAATTGTGTAATGGCTTCCCGTATTTCCTGTACCGAGGGTTGACCCTCTAAAAGTGTAGGAAATTCATGATCGATCTGGTTATAAAATTCTTGCTCGATATCTTGAAGGTTATGCAATGCCGCTTGAAATTCACCGGCGTTCAGAGCATTTTGAGCGCGCTGCACGCGCTTGTCGGCCGCTTCATTGGCCCGGTTAATCAGCGCTTCAGTACAGTCTGTTAACTGTTGAATGGCCTCCGCATCTCTAGGATGTCCCTTGATATATTCGGTAGCCGCTCGATAGGCATCGATGAGCTGGCCTAATTGTGTCGCCGATGCTATCACGCCCCTGAGGGCATTATCGTGCGCCAGGCGGATCCATTGATCCACAAAGAATTGCGCGCGTCCGGCGGCCCAACTTTCCTGACGCAAATTGCCCAACACTCCAAGCCGATCTTGCGCGGTCTGCCAGTGGTCCGCTTGCCCTAGCGCCAATCCATCATCGCGATCCCCCATCTGAGTCAATTGGTTGAGGATTTCGCGTACTTGTTGCGGCAGCGCTACATCCGGTTCCAAGAGTGTATTGAGACCCCGGCGCCAGGTCCGCATCGCATCCATCGGGCTGCTGGCCTGTTGCTCTTCAGCTTCGCGTTCTATCGCGCGCAGCTTTTCTTCCAGCATACGGCGCTGGCGAATTTCTGCGTAGAGTTTGGCCGTTTCGGTATCGCTCGGATCGAGTTCGCGCACCAGACGCAGCTTCTCCTCCGCCTCGGTGAGGTCGCCGGATTGGATGGCGGTCTGGGCTGCGAGTTTGGTGCTGTTGATCTTTTCGCGCGCCTTTTCCTCCAACTGCGCGCGGACAGCCTCCAGTGTGGGATCACTGCCGCGCATTTTTATGACTTCTTGAATCTTGAGCAGGCCGTCAGAGGCTACGAGATTTCGCGCCGCGTCGGCCGCTGCTGTCGCCCGCTCGTCCAGGTCCTTGAGTTGTTTTTGTAGTGTGCTCAACTCGGCGGGCAATAGCCCGCCCGCATCAGTGGCCTGGGTTTCGACCTCTTCTAATCGCTTGCGCGCCGGCTCCACGTGCCGGAGCGCGGCGTCGTCCAAAGCGTCGGCAATTTCTACCGGCGTCTCGCCGTCCGCCGCTGCGGCGTAAGCGACCTGTGCCTGTGACAGCGCGGCACCAGCGGCGCTGCGTGCGGCCTCCAATTCTCGCGCCAGCGCTTCCCATTCGTGCAATTGGCGGCGCGCGCCGGACGGCGCCGAGTCCCCCATCGCCTCCACGGCCTGTTTCAACGTGACTACGGCCGCCCCCCATTCGCCTTTGTCGCGGCTCTGTTCGGCGCGGGTGTGCGCTGTTTCGTAGTCCTGCCAGGCGTCGCGCGCGGCGCGCAGCGTTGTGTGCAATGCTTCCAGACCAGCGCACAGGTCGGGCCAGTCAGCCACCAGGTGCAACGCGGATTCCAAATCTTGCAATAGTGGATCGAGCGCACCGGCCTGGAGGGTGGCCTGTTGTTGTAACGCCGCCCAATCCTTTTTCACTTGCGCAAGCGTGGCTTCCGCCTTAGGTTTAGCGCCACACATTCCCACACAAGCTTTAGCCGCATTGTTATCGGGGTTTAGCCCCAGGGCCTCGTTGCCATAGCCGGCCGCTTCCGTGAGCCGCCCCGCATTGAAAGCGCTTTCGCAGGCCTGCACCAACTGGCTTTCCAGCGCCTCGGTCACCCCGGGGCCGGCAGCCCAGACTTCGTGCGCTTCCTGATAAGCGCGAACCGCCACGAAAACATCGTTCGCAGCTTTGCCCCGGCCCATCAACGCATTAAATTTTTCAATTTTGGCCTCGACGCGGCGCAAGCCTTCGGCGGCCTGGCGTTGATGTTCTGGCAGAAGCGCACCGAGGGTCTCCTCAAACAGCGCTCTGGCCTTGCTCAGGTCGCTGCACTCCCACAGGCTCTCGGCGTTGCGCAGGCGGCCGGCTTCCTCCTCAATGCGCCGGATTTCTGCGGTGACGGTGTTGTGCATCGTCTCCACAACCGCGCCGACGGCGGTGTAATCGCGCCCCTCGGATTTGGCGTGCGTTAGACGTTGCAACGCCAATTTCAGGGATTGCGCGGCTTCGTCGCGGCGGCCCTCATCCCAATCCAGACGTGCTTGCTTCTGTTGTGCGGTGATGGCAACCAGGTCCACACTTTCGTCGCGCAGGCCGGTGGCGTCCAGGTGGGCGGGGTAGATTGTTAGCACCTCCTCGAAAACCTTCTGCGCGCCTTCAAACTGGCGCTTCGCCTGATCAAAGGAGCGCTGTTGGTTTTGCTGTCGCCCGGCTTCCAACAATTGCCGCCCGTAAGTCATGCCGGCCTGGAGGTAAAGTTGTTGCCACAACGGCACGTCCTGATACCGGCTGCGCTGCTGTTCCAACTGCGCCAGCGCGTCGGTCCAGCGACTCTCGGCGATGGCTTTCTCAATTGCCGCCAGGTCGCGTTTCTGGCTGTCCAGATAGCTGCGAGCCTGGCGCAACCATCCCTGCGCCTGAGCATACAAGGGCGAGGCCTGGGGGATGTTTTCCAGCAGCATGATGCCCTGTTCAAACTCCCGCGCGCGAAGGGCTTCTTCGGCTTTGCGCAGCAGGGCTTGATGGTCGCCCTGGCTCAGCGCATTCGTGCGGACGTTTTCCAGTTCACTTCTCAGCGGTTGGTAGACCGGCTCCTGGGGTAACTGTCGTAACATATCTGCGGCGGCGTTGGCGGCGGCTTCCCAATCGCCGACGGCGTTGACCTTGCGGATTTCAGCCTGGGCGTTGTGCACCCGCGTCTGCCAGTTGTGCAGATCAAGGGCCTGATTGCGCTTGTGTTCCAAATCTGTGTGGAACTTCAGAATCCGGGGCGAGGCCACCGCGAAGTCGGTGATGGCGATGTACTCGTCCGCCGCGTTGCGATAGTCGCCCTGCGCCATCAGCGCGTCGGCCTCGGTCAGGCGTTCTTTGATTTCGGCCTCTTTTTCAACCGCGCGCTGCGCCAGACGCAGCCCCTGATCGGCTTTGGGATTGTTGGCATCCAGGTCGCGCGCCTGTTGATAGAGCCGCTGCGCCTTTTCCCAGTCGCCTTCGGTCATCGCTTGTTCGGCTTGTTGTAAGAGATAGGGTAACTGAGACATGCATCCTCCTGAAACGTGATCTGCGTTCGTAATTCGTTGTTCGCCCTATTGTTTGACCACCAACGGTAGAAACACTTTGACCGGCCAGTAGCGAGTGACGGTTTCGTTACTGGGCTGGCAGCCGCCGAGTTCTTTACTGCAAATCCAGGCTGTATTACTGACAACAATGTCTGGCGGCGTTGGGACAAGTGGGGGCACATCTGTCTTATAGCCAAGCTGTAAGGTGTCACTGGTACAACTGGGTTTGACCGTCCCTTCTATATCCGGAGCCACAGCTTGCGCGTCCACTCGTTGCGTATATGACACCAGATCCTGTAAACGGATCGTGTAGGTTAGCGGCATCCGGGTACTGAACTCTTCTATGACGCACGTTGTTACCGTTAAGTAACCGGTTTGTTGAATGATGCCGGGCACGCGCCAGATCACGTCATGCCCGTTGAGGGCAAATTCAGAACCCGGTACACTTGATGCAATGCTATCCCCCTTCTTGGGATAAAGCTGGGGTGGCAATGTTCCCGTGACCAGGATGCCGGAAGACACCTCGGGCGACTGGGGTGTAGGGGTATAGATGATTGTATAGATTATCTCCGATTGTAAGAGCCACGTGGTATTCTCCGGCGTCCAGACAGCCCGGCGCGCGCTCGCCAATTCCCACTGCGACGCCGATTGAGCATCAACAACCCGCACCGTGAATGCAGCTTCCCCATTAGCTCCCGGCGACAGCGCGCCGATATTCCAACGCAATATGCCAGCCTCCGGTGTGACGCTGCCGGAGGCTGTGATCCATGTTGTATTGGCCGGTACGGTATCTGTGATCACCACACCGGTCTGTCCATCGGGATGCGGCCAGGGATTGGCATAGCGGAGGGTGTAGGTGATGAGCTTGCTGTAGGCAAAGTCGCCGTCCAGCGCGGCGGATTTGTGGAGGGTGAGGGTGGCGGCGGGAACAGGCAGGACACCTTTCCATACTGCGTTGGTATACCCATCAGCCGTTTGTCCACCGAGTACATAAAGCTCGCCAAAGCGCGAAGCGACAGAAAGTCGCCGGTTGCCGCCGCCGGGCATCGGCGAGGATGCCCACTCACCCACAAAATCGCAGGTATCAGGGTTGATGCCGATGCTGTAAACTTGATCGTTCAGCGCGCCGCCGGTGGTCTCGCCGCCCAGGACGTAGAGGGTGTTTTGGTCAATGGCAACATCGTGGTAAGCAAGAGAAATTGGCAAGCTCCCGGCATTTTGCCACGCAGTTATCACACCTGATTCACTATGATCCCAAATAGCGCGATAGATTTCTGCACGATTGGCATTACTAACTCTACCACCAATTATATAAAGGCACGTGTCCAATGCCGCTAGTTTTGTGTACGCCAACTTGTCAGGTAAACTTCCTTCTGCACGCCATGCCCCTAGAACACCATCAGTATCCATAGGGGCGGACCAAACCAGCTCAGAGAAAGAACCATTGGTTGTAACGCCGCCAGCGATATACAGCCGATCTTGGGACACCGTTGCCGCGGAAAATCTTAATGCCTGGGGCATCGCAACCTCGCTACGCCAACTCACACCGTCAAATGAATCTACTCGCATAAGAAGCGTAGTACCATCGTACCCACCCATGACGTAGGCTCTCCCATTAGCAGCCGTTGCCGCAGCACCGAAACGTGGCGTTTCAAGGGCATTGGTTGTATTCCACTCCGTACCTAGAGGTTTCAGGTTCAACTGATGCACAGCATTGAATGGACTTTGGGCGCTTCCCACCCAACCACCTACGTAATAAAGGACATTATTTAATACAAAGGCGACGCCATCGCCTGCGGATTGAGACAGTGGTGGCAACGTTGTCCATTCAGGTGTCGCGGCGAGTGCTGTGTGTTCTGCGCCACTCACGAGATGAGCATTGCCGGCTATAAAGCTCATCCCCGTTACCAACATACAAATCCATATTCCGATAACCAGACTAAATTTCCTACGCATTGTTTCCTCCTGATGAAATTAAAATTCTACGGACATGTACACACTTCATGTGGGTTACAGTCGTATTCCTCTTCACTAACACATATAACCTTTTCATTTGTATCCGTGCCCCATTCAGCACACCTTTTGCACTTGTCATATTCCGTCCTACAGCTAGGACAGCCACCATTTTGCCCACAAGTTTTATCCGGGCAACCGTCGTTGGGCAAATCAGGGCAGACACTACCGGCATCTGGGAAACCGTCGCCATCTCCATCCGGGCAACCTCGGATTGTTCCAGGCGTGTCCGGGCAACAATCCTCTTTGTCCAAGACGCCATCGCCGTCGCTATCCGGGCAACCGTCTTTTCCGGCAGCCTTTTGAGCGGCGTGGGGGCAGGCATCGGTCTTGAGCGCCGGGCAGGCTTTGTCGTTTTGTTCCACAAAGCCATCGCTGTCGCTGTCTGGGCAACCGCTCAAGGCGGGAACGCCAGCCCTTTGTGGGCAGCAGTCTGATATATCCGGCACGGTATCGCCATCGCTGTCCAATTGAAGCGTCAGGTTCAAGGCTAGCACGAACTCGCGGTCTGGGAGATTGTATTGTGCGCCATCGGGCTTCAGAAATTGCAATGTCAAGGTGATGGTATGTCGCCCCTCTTCTAGTGGTGGCCAGGCATAGTCAAATTTGAATATCTGTCCGGCATTGAAGAGCAACGCCGGTGCATCGGCGACCACTTCAAAACCCTGATTCAAGTCCAATATCTGGGCTTGAATCAAGCGGCATTGACCTGTATTGCTCAAGATGAAGGTGGTCTTCAGTCCCTCTACCGGCGATTCCAGAGAACGAACCGTACGGGTAATCTCAGCCGGGCTTTCCTGGTACACACCAAAATCGAAGTCGGGAATGTCATCCTCATCCTCAGCAGTGTTGATAGTACAGCCAGCCAATAAGTCACCCAACGGTAAAGGCGTAGGCGTGGGCGTGGGGGTGTTCGTGGGCGTAGGAGTGAAGGTAGGAGGAAGTGGCGTGGGGGTGGGGAATGGTGTATAGGTAGGTTGTGGAGTAGGTGTAGGTTCGAGCGTTGGCGTTGGGGTGCATAAACCACTGGCAGCGTCACAGACAAATGCCGGGATAGTCACAGCGCCGGCCGACCACAACCCTCCCAGGATTACACCTGCGAGCAACAGGGCTAAGGGAATGCCAATCAAAAGGACTTTGCGCAATGAGAACCCACCTGATTGAGCACGCAAAGTCTCGCAATTCTCCATCGCCTCGGCGTGCAGTTGCGCCCACAGTTCACCTACTTCGGGCGGTACAGAATTTCTAAGGGTTAAGCGTTCACTCATAATCGTTACCTCTTTGGCGGCGCCTGCCGCAGTGTCGGGCGGGCGGCGCCAGACTTGTTGGCCGGCGCAGCGACTGGACGGGTCACAGGTTCGGCGGCGGGGGCGGCAGTCTTCGTTTGCGCTGGTTTGGACTTGTTCCGGGATGATTTCCTCTTTTGGGGCGCGACTTGGCCCTCAGTCGCCCACGGCTCCGTGGCCTCTTGCACGATCTCCCACAGCCGGCTGGCCGTGTCGCGGCGGCCTTCGGCCTCGGCGTGGCTTGCCTGTTCATCCACGCCCTGGCGGATCGCCTGGTAGGCTTTTTCGGCCAGCCAGCGCGATTGCGGCACGGTCAAAATCTGCTGTTGCAACTGCGTCACTGCGTCGGGCAGCGCCAGGATGCCCGCGATCTGGCGGCCCAGGGCGGCAATCAGCTCTTGTTGCAGGGCCTCATAGTTGATCTGCAAGGCCTGGCGCGGCAGCGCCAACAAGGAGGAGGCATTCTCGTCCAGGCTATTGAGCATCCCACTGTTTTCCAATTCTTTGTAAAGCAGCGCCAACCCTTGCATCGCCTGGCTGGTGCGGAGCCGTTGCGCCTCGCCCAATTGCGTCGCCACGGTGTAGTGAGTTCCAGCCTCTTTGCCCACCTGCGCTAACCCCGCGCGGTCGTTCCAGAGCAATTCGAGCGCCTGCCACAGGTCGCGCAACCGTTTGACCGCTTGTTGGACGTCGCGGGTCAGGGTTTGGAGCGCGCGGACTTGT
This sequence comes from Anaerolineae bacterium, assembly GCA_035415725.1. Lineage (GTDB taxonomy): Bacteria > Chloroflexota > Anaerolineae > B4-G1 > SLSP01 > DSWT01. The sequence goes on from DAOOGN010000002.1 coordinate 53,761, forward strand.
TCAGCGTCGTAACGGTAGACCGGCGCGGACGGGAGAGACTCTGGCGCGCTGGTCGCGTCGGGCGCTTCCGTCGCCACCGGCGCGGCAGACGGCATGGCCTGCGGCGTCTGGAGTTTAACTTGACCCGCTTCTTCAAGCAGTTTCTTAAATGCGCCCACCTGCTCCTTTAGCGCGTTCAAAGCGCCGTCGGCAATGCGCCATCCCGTCCCAATGTCGGCGGGATGCATTTTCTCCGGCAAGAAAGGCACTTTGTCCAACGGCAGGCTGCCCAAGGCGTTATTAAACGCTTCGGCGCGCGTCAACAACAGTTCCGGTTCGCGGAACCCACTCATATCGTGGAGTATCAGCAGTTGTTCGGCGGCGGCGGCCAGGATAGTTTTCGGCAATTCCAGCGTCGCCCGCATTTCCGGGGAAGGCAATTCCAGCGCAATGGTTCTTTGCCACCACGCCTGGTAATAAAGCGCCAATACCCGCTGCGGATCGGCGGTGGGATGTTGTTTTTGCTCGTTCACCGCCTCCTGCAAGGCGCGGTGCAGGCCCTGCACGGCGGCGCGCTCGGCAGTCTTCAGGCTTTCGCGCAAGGCCTTTGTGCGGAGGGGGGTGGCCTGCGCCAAGGCATCCAGGGGCGTATCGGCCAGGTCGCGGCCAATGTGGATAACCTGCGCGTAATTTTTCCGACCGGCTTCGGGTTCCAGGTCGTTCACCGGCTGTAACGCGGCAGCGAGTTCCATCGTGGCCGCGCGTTCCAATTCGGCGCGGGCCGCGGCCAGGTCGTTGGTGGATACGGCGGCGTGCGTCGGGAAGGCAACGGTTTTGCTTTCCTGCGCGGCGGCCTGGAAGCTATAATCAGGGGTGGTCGCTAGGCGATTCAGGAGCGCACCCAAGTCGTGTTCCGCTGCCAGGCGCGTGCGCAAAGCCCCACTCAGGTTACGGAGCCGTTCCTGGACAGTGGTTGACAGTCCATTATGCAGTACCTGCGGAATGTCATTCCATAGCGCATCAAGTTCTTCCAGGGCGGGGCGGAATTCGTGGGAGCGGGCGCGTTTTTCAAGGCGTTCCAGTTCTTCCTGGATAAAGTCTTCCAGGTGCGTCAGCAGGGTTGCGCGCCACTCTGTCGTGCGTTGACGCAACTCTGTCCAACTCTGTGGCCCGGCCAGCACGTCCAGGTCTTCGGCCAGGCGTGCCAGCGTCTCTTGCCGGTCGGCCAGGCTCAGCCAGTAGGGGCGGCCCTCGCCTTGTAGCCGCTGCGCCACCGCCATAGCCCGCTCTACCAGCGCGTTCATCCCGCTGAATACGGCCTCGCTCTGCGGGAAGCGCTGCGCTCCCTCGCGGAGGCGCGCGCCAAGTTGCCCCAGGCCATCCTGGGCTAAAGCCTGGCATAAAACCTGCCACTGTTCGGCCGCCCGGTTGCGCGATTCCTGTGCAGCGCGCCCCTGATCGTCGCGCAGGTCGTCCAGCGCCTGGCGCAGGTCATCAAAACTCTGCGGTTGAGCCAGCAACGCCGCCGCACTCAAGCGGTTCGCCACACGGCGCCGGGCCTCTTCATGTTTCTGGCGCAGCCCGGGCGTCAGGGGCGTGCGCGTTTGCAGCGCTTCGCACAGACTGACCGCCTCGGCGTAATCGCCCTCATCCCAGGCGCGCTGGATGTTGCGAGCGGCGTCGCGGGTGATTTCAATCCGCTGTTGTAGCGTCCCCGCCTCGCTGCGCAGCTCAGTTTGCAGGTGGAAGGGCCGCGCCCCGACCGCGTCGGGCAACGTCTGCCCGCCGGCCAGGTCGCGCAAGGCGCGCCGATCCCAACCATCGAAACGCTGCAACTGCGCCAGGGCCTGCTCGAATTCCTCATTATTCAGATAGGTTTCGGCGTTTTGCCGGCAACTGCGCGCCTGTTCCAACAAGCGCGCGCCGGCCTCGGCCTCAGCTTGCATCTCGCGGGCCTGGGTGCGGGTGGGGGCCAGTTGTAGCACCACGCGCACCTGTTCCAGGGCGGCGTCATAACGCCCGGCGACGATTTCCTGTTGCGCGGCGTGAAGTGCCAACGCCTGTTGGCGCAGTGCGTCGGTCACTTCTATGCGGGTCTGCATCTGTCGCGCAAAAAGCTGCGCCCGGCGTTGGGCGGGGTCCTCGCGCAGGATGGCGTCAAAGCGTTCCGCCGCCGCCGCGAATTTCTGCCGCACGTTTTGGTAGGTTTCGGCAGCCTGAGCGTAATCGGCCTGCGACTCATCGGCGGCGCGCGCTTCCTTCAACGCAGTTTCGCCTTGCGCCACGTTCTCATCCGCCTGCACGTAATGGGTCAGAAAGTTTCGGCGCTGGCTTTCCCGCGTGCGTTCCAACGTCAACCGTTCCTTGAATTCCGGCTCAAAGGGCGCCAACTCCTGCACTTTTTCCAGTTCTTTCACCGCCCCGGCGTGGACGTCAATTTTTTTCGCTTCGACGGTCAACCAGTCCGGCGTCAGTTCATCCAGGTGATTTTCGGCTTCGGCGAGCGCAGCGGCGATCTCACGGGTGTAGCGCGTGCCTCCCGTAATCCAATGCTCCAAATCTTGAAGAGGTTCCCAGGTGCGGCTCTCCGGGCGCAGACGTATCACTTCCGCCAGCGCGCCCTGGGCATCCTGCCAGCGACGCTCAACCAGAGCTTTGATCATACGGCTTTCCAGGACTTCCCATTCGGGCGTGCGGCGCTCGTCGGCGCCCTGATGTTGTAACTTGAGCAACTGCCCAACCCGCGCGAACCGCTGGTAGATGGTTGCCAGGCGCGCTGCCTCGCTCTCCGGCGACAAGATTTTAAGCTGCGCGGCAAATTCCTGGTCGGCCTTTTCGTAAGCACGGGTTCCCAACGTCACCAGCGCCTGGGCAATGGGCAACCAATTCTCTTTGTCCAGTTCGTCGTGCGCCTGTTTGCGCGATTGCTCGAAGGATTGGCGGGCGTCAGCAGGCGGATTAAGACGCAACGCCAGGTCGGCAATCGCCAGGACGCGGTCGTAACGCGCCGCGGGTTTGGCCTGCCACAGGCGGTCGTCCAGGCGGCGGAAAACGCCGGAGGTTTCAATTTGCGCCAACACGTCGTTCCACCAGGCCACGTCAGCCGCCAGCACTTCGATCTGAGGGTAACGGCGTTTAACATCGCGGTGGAGGAGTCTGGCGACGATTTGCCGGCTGCCGGCGGTTAAATTGCTCCACCCCAGGTTGCCCATACCCAGGTTCGCCGGCGGGCGGCCCTCGGCATCCACTGGGATGTGGTGTCCGGTCAGCAGATAGTAAAGATGCCCGCCGAAGAAGAAGAGGTCCTGTGCCATTGATTCCGGTCCACCCGTAACGTTCCAGTCAATCATCTTGAAGATGAAATCATGATGTTCTTCATCCAGCCATTGCACACGGAAGCGGTCGCCCTTGGTGGCCGGTTCGAAATCCTTGAGCGACATCCCGCTGTGGTGCGTCAGCGCGATCACGTCCACTACCGCCTGGGCGATGGCGAAGACGCGGCGCTCATCGGCGGGCGAGGTCACGTCGAAGCGTTCCAGAGTTGGCGGTGCGATCTCCTGCACCACAAGTGGTTGTCCCGGTGCCATGTCGCCGGTGTCCAACAGGGCGATGATACGGCGCTTAGAGGCAGTTTCCTGGGTACGCCGGTAGCGTGACATAGCGTCAGGAAGGCGCTGCCAAGTATCGTCTTCAGCTTGATTGAGCTGCGTAAGGACCTGGGCTTCACGTTGCAGGGCGGCAGCTTTGCCTATATCGTCAGCCGCATCGTCACGCACGATTTTGAGCACCACCTGCGCGTTCTCTATACCATCCAGCAACGCCAGATAGGCATCCGAGATCGCGCCGCGTCCCAGGCGCTCGCCCTGCACACGATAGCGGGCGGTATTAAACGTTATGACTTCGCCGTCGTAAAATTTCATAGAAGCTCCTCAAAAGGCAGTTGCAAGAAAAATTTTAGCTCTACGTTCTCTGTACCTTTGCAGTGCCATGTTCATGGTAAATAGCGCAGCAAGGCAACACTGTTATCCTGCGTGGCTGCCGCCACGCAGCGGCCACACACCAGGGAAAGGTTATTGACCGTCACGCGCAAGGCTGTGGAGGCCAGTACAGCGCCGCTCGCGGCGTCCACGATAGCGACGCGGCCTTCGTAGCCGCCACCCACCGCAAGCAGCGGCGCGGCGGCGTCTGCAGCCAACGTCGCCGGGCTATCAAGGTTTTGCTTCCAGAGCACTTTGCCGAGGTCGGCGCTATAGGCGATCAGGCGCACTGCGTCGTATTCGTCCGGCGTGAGAACCGCGACGCCGGCGTTGTCGGCCAGCGCAGCGACGGCCATCACGGCGCCATCACACTCGCGGCGGTGCAGCGCCATGCCACTGCCGGCGTCCAGCGCGAGCAGCCAGTTGGTGCCGCTGCTTGCGCTGCCGACATAAAGTATATTGCCGTCTGCTGTCAGACTGACTGACCAGTTGCACCCGTGCACCGCCTCGCCACTGTCTTGCTGCCGCCACACCACGTTGCCTTCCAGATCAAGCATAGTCAAGGCAAAGGTGTAGTGCCCCAACACAATCCGTTCCGCCGCAAAATCCAGCGTATGGATGCCGTTAACACTATGATGCAGATGACGGGGATCGAGACTGAAACGGCCCGCGGATGGTTCCAGGTCGCAGACAAGGAGGTCGCCCAGGCGCGTCGCCAGGGACAGGCGCGTGAAGTCGAGGGAGGTGCGAATTTGATGCACTGGCATCTCGGCGTCGGCGGCAGGATACGCACCCAGACGATGGCCACTCAGGTTGAAGACGGCAGCACCAACTTCACTTCCTACAGCCACATACTGCCCATCACCGGACTGCGCGATGCTGGAGACCGGGCGGTAGACCTGGATCCATCTGAAGATTTCGAGGCGAGCGGGCATGGCTCAGTTGCCTGCCTTTCGGGCAATTTCGGTCAACCGACCAATCTCGGCATTGAGAATGAGGTGCATTATGGTCCCCATATCGTACACGCGCTGCGTGGCAGTCTGCTTTTTGAATTCGGCCACGTGCCCGTCGCGGAACGCATTAAGTTTCTCAATGCGACGTTTGGCATTATGCGCCTGGCGTCTGGCGTCATCCGGTTCAGTCTGGGCATCCGGGCCGAGCGCATCCGTCACATTGCGCAACGCCTCGCCGAGAGCGCGCAAGGTCAGAGAGAATGGATTTTGGATGTGCCCCAGGTCCACACCCTGCCGGGTCAAGGTGTCCACAAGAATCATGATCATCGAATCCGGCACGCCGGGTTTCTGAGTGGCTTTGAGGACAAAGTTTTGCAAAGCATTCAAGTAACGCCGCGCGGTCTGGCCTTCAGGCGGTACGACGTCAAAGTTTTTGTCCAGTTGACGTAGGCGGCGGCTCTCGCTCAACGGCATCAACCGTCCGCCGTGATTGCGTAGATCAAGGTAGACTTCGGTAGTTTCGACGCTGGTTTCGGCATCGTAGTACAGGCCCTCTTTGATCAAGCCATACGCGCAGGCCAGGGTGAAGATCTTGAGTTTGTCCTCATCGCCCATCGCGATAACCAGTTCGGGCGACAGAGGACGCATGCGGTTCTCCGGCTCGCCGAGCTTCTCAATCATGTTTTCGTAGTCGGTCACAATTTGTTCTTCGGGGAAGAGATGAATGCTTTCTTTACCACGATCCAGCTTGACGCGATAATCGTTCTCGCAGGCGATGAACTGATCCACCGCGCGTAACTTGACACCGCGCGCTACCTCGACAACGGTGCAGGCAACGCGGCTTTCAGCCGCCGCATTCACCGTGCGTCCCTGGTCGCCCAGGATGGCCCGTGCACGATCCAGGAATTCCCGCGCTTCCTCTGTAGTAGCACCGGCAAGGTTGAATGAGATGTAGCGCTCGTGCCCCATGGATTTGCCATTGGCTGAAGGGTTATAGCGTAGAAACGGCTCGTTGATTTGTCCCACGACATTGACGAAACTGGAATAGGATTTGAACTCCACAGCAATGCGGTCGGCGACGGAAATGTTGTCACGTACCACCTGGAACAGTTCCTTGGAACCGGCAAAGAATTTGCGGGCGATGTCCTCCGCCCCTTTGGCTTCCTGCGCCCACATGCTGACCATTTTGTAATCCAGAGGCGCAGTGTCATCTTTGCGCTCCCACGTCAGCCCCTTGACGCCGCGCACCTCGCCCAATACCTGCGCCGCCACAAATTCGACGTACTCCGGCTGCCGGTACAACTGGTCTTCAAACTCCGGGCTGGTGAGATAGCGGCGCACCTTGATCTGGCGCTTTTCGCGGCGGTTGTTCTCATGGATGCGCGACCAGTCCTGGAGAACTTTGCTGGTTGCCTGCAAAGTGCCCTGCCAGGCTTCCAACTCTTGCGCAGCCTGATCCACCACACTCAAATTGCCGCTCTGATCCATCTCACCGGCGCCGAGGGCATCCAACACATCCAGCACTACGCGGTAAATACGACGGTGCAGCAGTAGGTTCATTTTCTCACTAAACCAAGCGGTGTAGGAATCCTGCGCCTGACGCGGCTTGGACTTCTTGGGAAACAACCCACCGGACTCCTCTTTGGTATCCTGCATCCAGGCGATGGCATCACGCAGACCCTCACTGGCCTGGCGTAAGCGGCTCTCGGTCTCGGAACGACGATATTCCTCCTCAAGAATTGTTTTGAAGCTGACCAGACGGTCCTTCAGCGCGGCGACAAGGGCGCGCGCCATGGGCAGTTGCGCTTCGACCAATATCTTGGAGCGCGGGTCGCGGCGATTGAGGATATCCAGTAATTCCACGTCCAAAGCTTCGGAGAAACGCAAGCGCAGCGCATCGCGGTAACGCGCCAGAATGATATCCCACTGACCGCCCTCGCGGGCTTCTTCGTCATCGGGATTGTATTGCGGGCCCAGGCAATCATCCATGAATTGGTCACTGAAGTTGATGAGGCGGGTATACCCGTCATCGAAGCTTTCCTGTTTATATTCACCGTCTTTGGTGGCGATCAGACCGCCATAGAGATAATCCATCCACTGTTGAATGGTCTGGTAGTCCTCGGCAAAGGCGCCTTCGGAGAGCGCGATCATGTTGAACAGCCCGGACCAGCTCATATCGGGCATTTCCGGGTCTATCTTTTTGGTGGCCACAATGGCTTTCTGCACCACGCCGGGATTGACACGCCCCCTCACGTTCGTATCGGCAAACACTCGCTCCACCTCTTTGGCGGCAGCCAGTACAACCTGCGCTTGCGCCTTTTTGTCGGGGATGGGCAAGTACTGCCGGCGTAGCAGTTCTTGCAGGAAACGGTAGGAGAAACTCTCAATGATGTCGTCCACAGGCAAGATGTAGGTATAGACGTTAAAACTGCTGTATTGCCAGCCTTCTTCTTTATCATAGTGCAAGCCGGCATTGGAACGCATACTGGCGAGCGCATCGCCCAGAGTTTGGTCAATATGCGCCATCACAAAGTCGGAAATGATGGGGAAGACGCCGCGCTTCGGATCGCCGCTCAAATTCATGTCGCCGGCGGCGCTGGGACAGGTGGTATCCACCAGGTAGATGTGGTCTAGCGGCTGATTCGTGCTCCATGTAATTGAACGTAGATCATCGCCGTAGCGGATCATATAGGGCAGCATGTTGCTGTGAGTGCGCACGAAGCGATCCAATTCACGCAACGCAGCGTAGGTGTTGGGCTTGAGATTTGTCGGATCGTTCATCATGGTGGTGTAGGAACTGAAAGCGTCGGGCAGCACAATGACGGCTGAGACATCCAGGGATTGCCATTTAGAATTGGACTGCTTGGCATGGCCGACCAAGTTAGCAACGTCCACCATGAAGCCGGAACCGGTGCCGCCAGCTACCGAGCCAATGATGAAAATCTGGCGTTTGCTTTGCTCAATTTTGATCGCATCCACTGCTTTTTCTTCTTCTGAATCGTCGCCATACATTTGACCGATGGCGCTGACAATCGAAGAGTAAATAGGATTATCCCAACGCTGAAACAGGGCTACGCGCCCTACCGGCCGGCGCTGCTGCGCGCCACCGCGGATATCCCTTTCAGCAGGTCCGAGAATACGCGACAGTTTCTCTTTTTCCAACCATTGCATATAAGACAGGCTGCGCCCGGCGGCTATATCGGCAAAAATGGTATCCATCGTGACGCCGGGTTTGCTGATCACATGTCTAAATTCCGGATTGCGTCCCCGCTCATCAGTTTGCCCCGAAAGTTGTGTGCTGGCAAACATGTCCTCATTCCGCAAGTCATCGGTATCCAAGGACAACAACACCACATTCTCCGGTACCTGGCCGTAGGTTTCTTCCAGCCGCTCTTTGAGAATAGTCAGAGCAGCCTTTCCAGAACCGCCAACTCCAATCGCTAAGACTCGTTTTGGCATCTCTCATACTCCTTTTCTAAGCCGAATAAGCTGAATTAACATTTAAGCCTAGTTTTATCGAGGCAAACCCGCAATTTAATATCGCTAATACTGGTAGTTACATCTGTAACGATATCCCGGAAGGTTGTCTTCCGTATCCCTTTTTCAGCATCGAAGATGTTAACAGTATTGCCTTCGCGGATAACGTAAAATTCCACCGGTTTTAATCCTTTAATGTAAATGTCCACCTTCTTACGATTGCCGCCTATAATGATTTTGCGCCGGCGGTGTGACATTCCCAAGGTATAGGTAGACATAGGCCCCTTTGATTCCTTGTCGGGACCGCAGACCAGCACATATCCATTCGGCGGCGGCGAGATATGTACGATAAACCAGGGAATGCCATACAAAATGATAAAAACTAGTAACCCCAATCCCAAAATTCCACCTGCCAGGTACGGCCACCAGGGGCAGCCTTGCAATTGTGGAATACCTGGCCGGTCAGGGCAGTTGTCTGCACCGCAATCATTGAGGCCATCACCATCGCGGTCAGAGCAAGGTGTGGGGGTAGGCGGAAGGGGCGTCGGGGTAGGTGGAAGGGGCGTGGACGTCGGGGTGCAGGTAGGCGCTACAATCAGTACCGGCATATCACGCTCTACCGGCGGCATGGGGCCGGTCTTGAGTTGTGCAGTCAGGCGCAGACGTAACGTAGTGTCGGTCTGTGTGGAACATGGCGTTTCCGCCGATAAAGCCGTGCAGAGCGCGGAAAGATCACTGTTGAATATGCCAGGTGAGGTGCTGCTCAGTTGGACTTCCTGACCACCACCGAATGCGCGCAGTTGGATGGTTTTGGCAACGGCCAGGTCGTAATCAGCGATGGTCACCGTCAATTCTGGGCGGGTGCCGCCACATACCAAGGGAGAGGGCACAATGTCGGCGATATACGGCGCGCGCCCCACATCCACCATCAAGCGGGCGATGGCAATAGGAATACGTGTGGCCTCGGCGTCCTCTTCCAGTGCGGAGCCGGCATTCAGGATAAAGATGAAACGGCCAGGGGCCTCCATAATCGCCGGGTACGCGCTGGCGAAGTCAAAGCGAACTTCGTACTCACCGCTACTGTCGGGCGCGAGGTTTTCGGGAATCCGTAGGGAAGTTTGCAGGCCATCGGGTGTGATGACATCACCCCATATCGGTTGCGGTTCACTGCCGTAACAATCGCTGGAAAGTGTGAATCGTATGGCAAACTCGCGATTGGGGGTTTGACGCTCGGTTGCCAGATAGATGTTAGTGATCTCGGTAAGGCTCACTTCCGGCGCTTCAAAGTGGATCCCGTAGGCGCCGCGGCGATCCAGGTGCACCTTCACCGGTTTGTCCGATTCAATTGTCCACATATCGTTCTTTAGATCATCAGTCAGCCGTGCCGCGCCGATGGAGATGACTTCTACGGGATTGTCAGTGCCACGGAAGCGCTTGACACCAGGCGTTGTGTCCAGATCAACAGTGTTTGATTTGGGGTCCTTAACGATAATGTTCCCTTTAGCTTCGCCAGTTCCATGTTTGACTGTAATGACAATTTCCTGTACGCACTTACTAACGAAGAAGGGGTGAGGTGTACCAGCGGGGACATCAGTGCCTTCTTCGTCAGGAATTGTGTTTTGCAATTGGGCGATAATGCGGTTGTAGGTGCTATCAATCTGATTGCGGTCGGTGATGCGATAGGTGAAAACGTGATCATAGCGCGTCTGCATCTGCTCCCAAAAGCGGACGTACTTTTCATAATCTGCGTCAGTGGGGTCCTGTAATAACATTATGAAAAATGGAATATCGGGATTGGCACTCACCAGCCGCTCTATTTCGGCGTCGCTTTGTCCGGCTTCGGGATAAGGGCGGCCATCCGTCATCAGCACCACCGCCGGGAGATTGGTGGCGCGGCGTGCAGGTGAGGTGCGCAATTCCTGGTAGGCCAATTTGATGGCCTCGATCATATTTGTTCCCAGTTCTGGGGCTGGGTCAGCGACTAGCCGTGCTATCGCATCGCGCGCGCCGCTGACCGGTTGCAACGGCGCTACCAAAGTTGCGGTGCGGCCCAGGCTAATCACCCCGGCCTGATATTCTAACTCATTGACCTCGGCAAATCCCAGGCGTGCGACAAACAGATTGACGCCGGCAATGCGCAGAAAGTCAGGGTCATTGCCCCAGACTTCGCAACCGGCTACAATTTTGTCGCGTGGGAACATACTGCAAGAGTTGTCGACAACAAGCATCATATCAATAGGTTTGCGGTCGAGATCTGACTGCGCGGCGGCCGGGTAGAAAGGCACAAGGAGACATACTATCAGAACGATATACAGCAAGGTTTTTATGAAACTGGATGATAGTTTAAGGATATACATATCAGGACCTCCCTCGGGTTCAGATTACATGGAGTGTTCCAGCCTGCGCCCAATATCTTGTGCAAATTCCTCCGCGGCTTGTTCGGGAGGACGATATACCATGACGATATCGTTATTCTCTCTGCCTAACACTTGGGCCACAGCCGTGCGTGCCATGTCGAGTCCTTGAGGACAAACCGCAAGGACGCCGCCTTGCTCTATGACCTGATGTATAAGCTGATGGACACGTGGATCGGCTTCCAGGGCGGACAGGTTGCGTTCACTCCCCGGCAAAATGATCATGGGCACCGTTACAATATCGATGATGCGCTCCAAGGCGGTCAGGCTGAAATCTGGCTTGATAAGAATGCCGTGCGCGCTATTGATGGTCCCGCCGATAACACCGACACTTTTTACACAAATCCCCATACGACGCAGGACACTGAGCAGCACTATCGTTTCAATCTCGTTGAACCCATCCGCCAGCATGACAAGCACACACTGCGTTGAGACATCTTTAGTATTCAATGTCCGCTCCTTTCTTCATTTTTACTCGACATCGACCATGGTTGTCCATCTCCGGTTCCGGTAGCCCGCCAAGACTTGACTTCTCATCATCGCTTCAGCAATTTTGAAACGGCTCGAATTGCTTATGCAAGCTTTATGATCATTTCTAGTAAGTTTGACCGACAAAATAAAGTTTGATGGGGAGTAAATCCTGTCCTTTATTGTAGCGTTTGAATGTCTGTTTAGATCTTAAAATAATCTAGAAGTTTCGTCGCCTGGATGGGTAAATCTGTAAAAAACTGTAGATTTCTGGGCGGCGACTTTTGTAGTCCCTGGCTTCGGTGTTATAATCTCCATAGGAAATAGAAAGCTGGTGAAGGTCCACTTATGCGTTTCAATCCGCGACGTCCGGCTTTGGGGGTCTATCATGGTCCCAGCAGTATCATCCTTAACCTTCGCCAGGTGGGGCATACATTGAATGATGGTAGATATGGCAATCAACAACTCTCACGATGTCGCTTTTCCCGCTGATTTTGTCAAGCGTGTGCACCAGGCATTGAAAGCCTGGCATACGCAGTCGACAGAGAATATGCTGACCGATCTTGTGTTGACGCAGCAAACCCGCATCAGGCGCAACATCATCTCGCCGCGGCTACTCTGCAATCAAATCCTGATGTACGGTATGGATGAGCTGAAGTCTACTCATCGAGAAGCCTATGAATTATTGCAACGGCGCTTTCTTAATAAAGAAACGGCCCAAGAAGTTGCCTATAGCCGTAACATCACGGTGGACGTCGTTTATCAGCATCAACGCCTCGCGCTTGAAGAGTTGGCACAGGCCATTTGGAGCCAGGAGCTAGAGGCTCGGGCGCAACAGGCGCGGCGGATTGCGATGCGCCTGGAGTTTCCCACCTATACGCGGCTCTTCGGCGTTGTTGAGAAAAGCGCCGAACTCTGCGCCAGGCTCGAAACGTTTCACGAACCCTGGATTGTGGCGTTGGAAGGTATGGGGGGAGTCGGCAAAACGGCGCTGGCTGATGCCTTAGTCCGCACGTTAGCGCATCATTCGCATTTTCAGGATATTGCCTGGCTTAGCGCGCGACAACGTCTGTTTCGTTCTACTGGCATGGTTGAAACTTTGCCCTTCGTCCCCACACTGACATTGACGGAAATGGTCGATCGGTTGATCGACCAATTTGACTTGGGTGGGTTGAAACGACAAACGGACAAAGAGAAGTTTTGGGGGCTAAAAGATTATTTGAAATCGCAGCCATGTTTGGTGGTGATTGACAACCTGGAAACCATTCACGATTACTATGCGCTTATACCCGCTTTGCGCGAGTTAGCCAATCCTGGTAAATTCCTTCTTACCACCCGCTATTCGCTGCGCGGTGAGAGTGGCGTGTACCTGTTCCCGCTGCAGGGTTTGGCAATGGCGGATGCGTTAGCTTTGGTACGTTATGAGGCCGAATTACAGGGCCTGACCGACCTGGCTACGGCTACTGATGACGAACTAGGGTCGCTCTACACGGTCACGGGGGGTAACCCCTTAGCCATCAAATTGATTGTTGGACAAACCCACACCTTTCCACTGTCGCTGATCATACAACGTCTTGGCGCATCGCCGGTTGATCGAGGCATGGACCTGCTGGATTTCATCCATGCCGACGCGTGGAAAATGTTGTCCTCCGACCATCGAAGGATCATGCAAGCACTAACGTTGGCGCCGGATGGGGGGGGGCGATTGGAACAGTTGGCGGCAGCCTCTGGCCTCCCTGCTGCCGACGCCGTGACTTGTCTGCGCACTTTGACCAGCCTCTCGTTGGTCATGACGCTGGGCGGTTTGTCTGAGCGTCGTTATGCGCTACATCCCCTGACACGCACCTTTGTGCTGCGGCAGAAACTGGAAGAATTACCTGATGCGGACGATTGCCGGGGCTAATGCGCGCTACTGGTTGGACTATCTCCACACTATCGCGGCCGACAGTCCTCTCACCGAAGACGATATGCAAGGCGCGCTTCGCGCCCTGGATGCGGCCATCGTCACCCCCGAAGCCTGGCCTTTGCTTCGCCCCTTAACGGCATTAGTGCACCCTTACATGGAACGCCAGGGCGCATGGACAGGATGGGACGAATTGTTGCATTATTTGATTGCTTATGCGCAACAACATGCCGATCCAGAAACGCAGATAACTTTCTTAACGCGCCTGGGGAGCTTACAACGTCGCCGTGGCGACCTGCAGGCGGCCATCGTCTCTTTCAGGCAGGCGTGGCGACTCTGTCGACATACCGATGATCGGTTTTGGCAGGCCATCATTTTTTCTAATTTAGGCGATTTATATTGCATCTATGACGACTTCTGGCGCGCTGAGGTGCTATGTGACAAGGCCCGCGCACTCTTTACGGCATTAGGCGACCTGATGCGCCTGGGGTATACCGAGAATCATTTGGGTTGGATTGATCTTCGTCAACGACAATGGGATGCGGCATGGCTTCACTTCCAACGTGCCGAGGAACTCTTCCGGCAGATCGAAGATGAAAATGGCCTGGCCATGCTATGGCAGAATATGAGCGTCCTTTGCCATTATCTCCAGCAATCTCAAAAGGCATTGGACTATATGACGCAAGCCCTGCGTTATTATGAAAAAACGGGAGATCATTATCGTATTGCTACTATCTACCTTGATCAGGGCAATACGTATCAGGCTTCCGGCGATTTTGAACAAGCGGAACAGGCCTCTCTCCAGGCTGAGGCTATGTTTGCTCAGTTAGAAGACCGTCCCAACCTGGCGCGCGTACGCCATAACCTGGGAATGATTTATACACACACTGGCAACTGGCAAGAGGCCGAACGCTGTTTCCTCTGGGCTTTGGACTCCTGGCGGCAGCAGCAGGACAGCTATAACCTGACTAACACGCTGGGTGAGCTTGCCACTATGTATATTGCGTGGGGGCAAAGACAACAGGCACAATACTATCTTGATGCATTTGAACAATGTGTTACGTTACATCACCACGATCCGGCCTACCAGGGTTTGCATCGAGAATTGATCGAACGGCGGGAAAAACTGGCTATGCTGTATGGGGATAACCGAATCTGATGAAGCCCCTCCCCCAGACAGGGGTGGGGGCTTCTTGTGGCATTGGGGTCAAGCGAGCATTTCTGGCGCTGATGATAACTACACTCTTGCTATTGGCCCAGGGGACATCCATTGCCACTGTTGGTGCTGCACCCTTCAGCCAAAACAATGTTCCCTGCTCCAGGGGAAAATGGGGCGATTAGAATGGCAAGAGCCAATAGTATAGCCATAACAAGCGTTTTTAAGGATCTTCCGGACATCTGCGTCTCCTTTCTCTGAGAGAAAATGAGCAAGACGCGGGTCCCCCCAGTCGCTGACTGGCTTCGAAGACGTCCGGCTGTGAATAAACTTGGTGAGCGCGCTTTCATTTATCACTATAGCCGAAATCAGGTATACGTGCTATAGTAGCATGTTGAAAACGCCCTGATTCTGTACTGAAAATGGCTGAAAGTTTTGCTCTATAAATGAAGTCACGTTGACGAACTTGTATTCCTTGTAAGGTGGAGTCTCTTGTGGAAGTTGTGCATGGGGTTTCTCCTGGTTATCGTCAGGCTGAACGGCAAATCCTGGCGCGCTGGATAATGTCTGGGCAGAGTGGCGCAGTCATTGGGTTGCCCGGTTGTGGACGCTCGAGTTTGCTGGAGTTTTTGTGCGCCCAGTCCGAGCCTCTTTTGGATCGTACATCTGCCGTTACGGAGTGCATGGTGTTAGTTCCGGTAAACTTGTTCACGTTGCCGGCCACGGATATGGCTACATTCTATCGCGTATTGCTACGCGCCTTCTATCACGCTTCCCGACATTTCAGCCCTATCTTACGAGATATGGCAGCCCATCTCTATCGTGAAAACATTGAAGCTCAGGATCCTTTTTTACCGCAGAGCGCGCTTCAAGAGTTGCTCCTGTGCTTCCACGATAACCATACCCGCGTTGTTTTGGTGTTGAATCATTTTGACTATTTTTTGCAGGAAGCTACGCCCCCTATGGTGAATACTCTACGGGGTCTGCGCGATAGTTTCAAGCACACGTTAAGTTTTATTGTTGGTATGCAGCAGGAAGTCGCCTACTTGCCCGATCCGGAGGCATTGGGTGAGATGTATGACTTGCTGGATAGAAATGTGTGTTGGGTGGGCGCGATGGGCCACGAAGATGCGCAAGGGGTGATTGCACAAACCCTCCATGCGACAGCCGACTTCCCCACCGCTGCCGAGATGGATATGATGTTGCGCCTATCCGGAAACTTCCCGGCGCTTTTGCAATTGGTTGCCTATTGGTGGCAAAAAATTTCTCCACGCCCGCTGGTTTCAGAGTGGTCGGCAGCACTCCTGGCAGAAAACAATGTCCGCCGTCGCTTAACCAAAATGTGGGATGGACTGACCCAGGAGGAGCAGTTTTTTTTATCCGCGATTGCCGGGATGCAAATGCATTCCCCTACTGAAATGGAAAGTGTTCAGTGTCTGAAAAATGTAGGGTGCGGACTGGAGCGTCAGAATTTGCTGCTGCGCCTTGCTCACAAGGGGGTATGCGAACAAACACCGACAGGTTGGAGTATCCGGGGAGATTTGTTTCTGGCTTATGTCAGAGAAGCCGGCATGTCCAGTCGTGGGCGGATCTGGTTGGACAAAGAAACCCAAGTGATTAACCAGGGGCTTACCCACATCACAAACTTGACGCCGTTGGAAAGGAGACTGCTTCAATACTTCATTCTGAACCCCTATAAGCCGCATGAGAGCGAAACATTGATCTCCTATATTTGGGAAGATAAATCCGACGACATGGTGGATAATGATCTCCAACAGTTGATTTATCGGCTGCGAAAAAAGATCGATGGAGTTCCACCCCAATACATCATCACCTGGAAGGGCCGTCCAGGCGGGTATCAGTTCTATCCTGAGGGACGTCCAAAATAAACGGGGTATTTTATGCTCCCGAGCATTGACATCGAGGGTACACTTCGGTTGCCGGAAAACGGGCGGGCTATTCTGCAGACGCTATTTCCCGCGCATCAACGTGTCATTGTTAAAAGGGAATTCACCGGCAACCTCAGCGGCAGCCGTGTCTTTCTGGTACAACCTATTACAGCACAAGGAACAGAATACCCCGTTGTCGTCAAATTTGCTGCGCTAAGTTTGATCGAGAAGGAGTGGCGCGCCTACCAGCGTATACGGCAGACGCTTTACGGCGTCGTGCGGGTACAAAACAAAGTTCTACCAAGCGACGGGGAATGGGCTGCATTGAGTTACCCCCTCCAGGGTGGGGGAATGTTCGAAGTCGACAATCTCTACGATTATTGTCAGCATTGTCATGCGCGCGAAATTCTACAAACATTCTACAGAGTGTTTAAAACCCTTGAGGGCATACACAATCAGAGTCGTGCCGTCTCAGGGTTCTTTTGGCGCGCCAGTTACGATCACATCTTGCCAGTGAATTTGCTCATGGCCTCTGCCGATCTCCCTGCGGACGTCCCTGTCCAAATTTTGGATGTGTCGAACGTGGAGGTCGGAAATGTGCAACTGGGCGACTGGGTAGAATTGCGCGGGTTTACCGTGACCAAAGTTGACTTACGCGATCATACGGTCACGCTTAATCTACCTTATAAAACGGAGCACTCCGACTCGTTTTGTGTGCGGGTGATGGTGACGGAGAGTCCTGCTATTTATCACGAGCATCAAATCGTACCGTCTTTTACAGGTCAGGTTATGGCGACCCGCCCCAGTCAGTTACAGACTTACGCGCAATCCCTGCTGGCGGCAGAAGCGGCAGCGACGGCTCCCTCATTTTCTGCCGATGGGGTATCACTGCCCAATCCATTTTTGCGGGTAGCGACGATTCTCAACCAATACCGTGACGTGCGCACAGCGTTGATCCATGGTGATCTGAACTTGTACAATGTCCTGGTCGATGTGGATACCGGCTATATCAGTCTGATTGATGTCACCGAAGCGCATGAGGACCACATTCTGCACGACTTCTTGCGTATGGAAACAGAAGTTGTGACCAAGTTGTTGCCGGACTTATTGTCCGCGGTAGCTCTGTCGGTGCCTCGTACGATGTTCGAGTTTTATCAGGCGTTGCACTGCGCGACTTTCGAATCGCCCACACTGCACGATTATCGCCTACCCTTAGACCTGGAGAAACCCTTTGAAGCTATTCGCTCTATCCGGCGGATGGCCGCGCGGCATTTCTACAGCGACGATCCGTCCGAATACTATCAGGGCTTATTGCTATACCTCGTCGGGGCACTTAAATTCAGCAACCTGGATCGGCATCCAACCGCACCGCTTCCTAAGCAGGCCGCGCTGTGGGGAGCGGCGACGGTTGCCTGGCTGTTGGACTCTGCCCCGGTTTGTCAACCACACTCAATGCCAATGCTGGAGGCAGCTCCCCCGGCTGCATTGTTGATCGATTATACGCCTGAAGTCAAAGTGTTGCGTAAGGATACTGAGTGTTTTGTTCCGGCGGCGTATGGCATGCCGCTCTATCAAGGGGATGTGGTTAGCACCTTTACGGCAGCTCACGCTTTGATCTATTGCCGGAATGGTTCACTTCTGGCAGTGCCGGATGAACATAATCAGTGTATCGATGCTTCTCATATTCCTTCTGAACGTGTCTGGGCGCACTTGGAGAGATATGATATAACTTACTGGCCCTTCCTCATCAACCACGTGTCTTTCAATCTGACATTGCCGCCAGAAACAGTCTCGCCTTTGTTGCTCGCCCCCCGTCAAACGCGCCTTCAGGCTACTCGCCCTACATTTTATTGGCGTGCAGTGGTCGGCGCAACTGCTTATCGCTTATCACTGCGTATGCCCAACGGGATAATCTGGCAGCGTGAAACCCCGTTCACGACATTGCTTTACCCTGATGATGCCCCTGCGCTGACCCCTGGCAGTGGCAATACGGTGGTTTTGGAAGTCGTCCATGCGCCCTCTCCATCCGAAACGGTGTACCTGGAAATGCTTAGGGAAGAAGAGCTGGCTATGGTTCAGACGCAAGAGGGCATCATTCGGGAATTGCACCCCAATGCAGTTGCCGAATGTTATCTGTTGGCGTTGCTATACCGCCGATGGGGATTATGGGGTGCGGCAATCCATCAGCTCGAACAGCTTGCATGCGGGATGCCATCGCTTTCGTCTGCGTTCTGGTTGCTCTTGGGAGAACTTTATCTGCGCATTGGACTGTATGCTCAATCTGAAGAACAATATCTTCAGGCATTGAGCTACGGGAAAATCGAACAGAACATGACGGCCCAGACGCTGGCCTATATGGGGTTGGTGTGCGCATCCGGTGCACAATCCCATTATCTCCAGGCGCAAAATTACCTCGAGGCCGCAAACTTACAAGAAGATAAAGCCCTGCTACAGTTTGTGCATGACCAACTAGAGCCTGTGCCGCGTCGTGCCTATTCTGTTGTTACAACTCCGGTGGGTTTGTTTGACTATGTACGTTCTCTGGCAGAGCAGATTGCTGTTCACCTGACCGATGAAATACGGCATATTCCGGAACGATTCCTTGAACAACTGCAGACGATGTCCCCATACACTCTCAGACCCACCGCCGATGGCTGGAGCACACTCGGTTCCGATAAATTAGCGGCCATGGAAATGTTGGCTATGACCTACATCACAACACGCACGCTTTTGGAAGCATTTCCCCGCGCAGAATTCGAGCGTCAGATCCAGACCGGGCAGATCGAGCAGCTATTGCGCGACCACGCTCAACAGATAGTGCAGACGACGCTGGGCGTGTCGGTGGAGAAGGCGGCGGATTTTGCCAATCGCTATACAGCCATGGTGAGAGATCATCTTGACATCCTACGACAGTTATTGGATTCCCAGGAACTATAAATGGCTGGCGGTAAGATATTTTTGGATGCGTTGATCGACCAGCAGCGCGATCCGGTTGCCTTTTTGCACGGTCTGCGCTGTTACCGGCGCCGGCTGTGGTGGCCGGCCTGGGGTATACGCGCGGGGGCATGGGCAGCGCTGTCAGCCGTATTGGGGATCATTGCCTGGTTGACCCCTACGAAATGGGACCTGTTATTGGCGCCCATTCTGATCTTGCCCCTGATGACGCAAATACTTTGTGCACTCTTAATCACCATCCTGGGTGAAGCACAATTTTGGCTTCTTTATGCTTACTCTCCTTTACTGATACTTATGGGCTGGTTGTGGGGATTAGGGTCATTATCGCCATTAGGAACATGGCTGGGGTTGCAGGTAGGATTTATCTTTTACGTTGGGAAACTCATCGCTGATGGCTGCACAATGTGGGTGCATCGTCAATTGGAAGAGGTGCAGGATGAACAGCAGCGACACCGCGGAACATGTCTGCCCATCACGGCCACGGTGATGCCGGCGTGGCAGCGTGCCAGGAAGATACGGGTATGGGCGGCAGTCGGCCTGAGTGTTGTTATCCTTTACATTTATCATGCTCTGCCGGCACAAGAGTTGTGCGGCTACAGCACTTGCGGCGAAGAAATCCTTATTTTGCACGCTATCATCTCTGTTGGCGCCGGCATGTTTGGCTGTCTGGGACTTGATGCAACGCTACTTGCCATCTTGAAAGCGAAGCCAGCGCTATGTTTTACCGCCGGACAATGGCAACCTACTTACATCGGACGAGTAGCCTTATGGACGCCGATGCGCTATATCCATCGTCTTTTTTTGTCAGAACGAGCTTTGTCCGATCAAAGCTACATGATGTGTACTTTGCTGACACAAGGATACCTGGGGCCGGTTGTGCGTCGGGTTTGTCGTTCCTGGTCGGCGATGCACTTGCAGCAACTTCTTGTGGCGCTTAGTATGCAGGAGGGCGGCAGTGCTGTCATTCGTTATCTTCTCCCTTCCTTGCCCCCCTCATTGCAAACTGTAGGAGCATTTTACGCGCATCTGGCAGATGAAGCGCTGAAGCCACCGGATTTGCAGTGTTGGCTTCACGTGTTGACGGCCTACTTCCCTTCAACCATAATGCCGGATGACGGTTTCGAGACTTCTGCCATTTTGCTCCTCTCTCAAGTCCGCGACGCTTTATTGACAGTGACGGCAACTCCTGAACTTACCCAGACCCTTCGACGTATGTGCCGGCTGATCACACAATGGCGCGCAGCTACGCTTTTATCGGAAACGACGTCCACACCATCGTGGCCGTCCATGCTATTATGGCGCCTTGAACAACACCAGAAACGATTGCAAATAATATGAGGTCGCCCCATGACTAAGTTTAGCCCATGGACATCCTTTCCTGTTGTTACCTATGAAACGCTCGTTGTGCGTTTTATACGTCAGACTTACTATGCGGACGATAGCATTTTCCAGTTGGAAGTGCGTCAAACGCCTGCCCCTTTACCCGGCGGCGTATTTCGTGCAGATATTGAAGCACAATTGGCAAGTTTTCAGAGCCTTTTCACCCAACAAGTGACCTTCAATCAATTCTTCAGTCGCTTCGAAAGTCCTCCTACACCTTCCACAAACCTCGGTGATATGCAAGAACTGGGACGGCAATTATACGCGCTCTTGCCCCTAGCTTTTCAGCAATCTTTTCAACGTGTGATTCAAAGCGTTTTTGAAAAAGGACATGGATTACGTTTTATCCTTGAGGCCCGCGCGGGCGACAAGGCAGATCACCTGTTGGGTTTGCCATGGGAATTGCTCTTTTTCGAGACCACGGGCACATTTTTGGCACGCTCGCCGCGTGTTTTGATTGTACGTCGCCTGCTTGAGGCGTTACGCCGTAGTCCAGTGCAGATGCAGCCACCCTTTAACGTTATCCATGTCATTGCCGCCACGGAGGGGGCCTCTCCCAAGTATGAGATCAATGAAACATTGCAATCGCTCGAGCGGGATACGATTCGCCAGGCAATACAACCGGGGGTCTATCGTTTGGTTGAGAAGCCCGGTGCAGTTGAGACGATGCTGGCCGCATTGAGTGAGGATGCCTACCATATTGTTCACTTCTTAGGGCATGGTGAGATTCTAGAGCATGAGTCTGAACCCTGCCGTCATATCCAACGCGGTTACTTGCGTTTCGTTGATATGGACAACAACACGCAGTGGGTGACCGGCGAGCAACTGCAACACTTTCTTGAATTCACTCCTGCCGTGCAACTGGTTGTCCTCAATGCTTGTCATGGAGGAGCTAACGTTGCCAGAAGTGTCGCTCTGGAGCTGGTGTACAATGGGCTACCGTATGTTGTCGCCATTCAGGGGGATATCTTACAAGAGTCCGCCAAACATTTTGTCACAGCGTTTTACACGGCCTTACAAGGTGGTGATGATATTGCCTACGCTGTTGCAATCGGCCGCGCCGCCATCGCTGCACACATTCCCCAAACACTGGATTGGTGCTTGCCGGTGCTGTATACCAATGTCGGCCTCAATGAAGTTCCGGCCGGGGTCGAGCGCGCCGCGCGACTCTGGCAATGGATGAGTACGCTGCGGGCCCGCAAGCAGATAGGAGCAGGCCATCTGCTTTTTGGGGGATTGCACCTGATCGTGGGACTGTTGTTGTTCATAAGTCGGCCAGTGTTGGCCCTGCCATCGGCTTCTCTTCTTGGCGGCATCACAGCCGTGTTCGCGGCATTGCCCCTTATGACAGCATTTATCTTCTATTGGCGCATGACTCCACCACCACCAAAATCTTGGGCATTCACCGGCCGGTTAGCCCTGTTTATATGCGTCCTTGACGCCGCCTCCTTGAGCTTTGGACTATCTTTGTGGTACGTTTGGAGTATCTGGTTATTGGTTATCGCAACCGGCTTATGGAATATCCTTAACTCTCTAGCCCAGGGAGTTCTGGTAAGCCTGATTCTTGTAGCTGGACTGCTGTTGAGCAGTGAGTTGAGTTATTCACAAATGTGGGGACATACACAAGCGTTTATCTCCGCGGCACATATTGAACCCCCCAGCTTTAAGTGGAGTGACCTTATCATTGCCCTTGGAGGGTATGTACTCCTGTCCATTCCGTGGTTTATCAACGCCTTTTACGCAGCATGGGCAACCCCACCCTGGGGAAATATGTGGATTGGCATTGTATTATTAACGTTTGGCTCCATGTTCTGGAAAGAAAACGAATAGCCGCTAGTTCAGAAACCCAGTTAGTCACATCTTGCCTTGCCCTGGCTTACCCACACACTTTAGAACCGCATCCAATCTCTTATGCTGTCAGAGGTGTTGCAATTGGGAAACGTCGTGACGAAAATCTGGGTGGTTCCGGCCTGCCCGCCCTTAGTGCTTGAACGTGAACGGGAACATCACAACCTCGCCTTCCGGTGCCGCCAGCGGCGTGAGGCGGAAACGTTCGTACACCGTGATAGCCACTGTGGTGGGGCTTTCTGTAACGTTGAAAGGGTGCGGATCGAGCAGTGAACCATCACGGATGATCCACTTGAGCGTGGGCAGTGCGCCGAGGCCGGGCTGGATGTCGTGCATGCCGAGCCACGCGCCGTTGGCTCCAAGGAACCGCACGCTGACGGCGTAATCGTTGACGATGGGCCGCGCCACACGCCAGTGCAGGTTGAGCACCGGTGTTCCGTCGCGTGGCGCTGCGTCACTGCCGGTCAACACCATCTCATCGCCAAAGGGGACGTAACGCTCGCCGGATGAGGGGGCGGGCAAGGGCAGACCGAGCCAGCGCACCGGGCTGCCATCAGGACGTGTTAGTGTCAACTGCGGCGGCGCATTGGGCGGAATAGGAACCCGCACCGTCTGACACTTTCCCGGTCCCAGAGGATGCACCAGAGCGCGATTGTCGCCGGACCGGATGATTAGCGCCTGCCCCGGACCGCACCAGTGCAAGTACGCCATCGCGCCGGCGTCATCGGTATTGTAATCGACGCCACGCAGCCACGGCCCCCCGTCGCTGACGACGCCGGGCCACCAACGGCTCACCGGCAGGGTGGGAAAGTCACACCCGCTTGTCCATTCAGGCAAAGAAACGCTCCCCAAATCCTGAAAGGCGTTATCCTGCACAGTATATGCGCCGAGCGTCGGGTAGATGACGGCCGTGCAGCGGTCCACCGGCATCTGCAGAACCAGATGGGTGAATCGTACCTCCCCCACGGCAGTATCACCGCCCAGAGAGCGATCGGCCTGCGCCAGCAAAACGCCATCTGCATCCCCCAAGCGGGCCGTGAAGGAGGGGGCCGGTTCCTGCGGGCCGTTTGCCCGCCAGGCCAGATGCAATTCCACCTGGCGCCCCGGCTGCACTTCGCCGACGATGCGATAGCCCAACACCTGCACGGCGCCCAGGTCGGCATCCAACGGCGTGAAATTCAGCTCTTCGGGCAACGCCATGAGCGGTCGCCGGTAGAAGCGGAATCCACCGCCCACCGGTGTGGAGGTCCAGCCCTCCCATGCGTAACCGTGGGTGGTGAAGACGGGTCGGTTTCCGGCGTCCTCGACGCGCGTGTGCCATACATCCTCGTACTCTTCGCCGGCGACGGGGTAGACGTAAGCTACTTCCACCTGGGGATGGCGTCCTT
The DNA here is from genome assembly GCA_035415725.1 of Anaerolineae bacterium. Taxonomy (GTDB): domain Bacteria; phylum Chloroflexota; class Anaerolineae; order B4-G1; family SLSP01; genus DSWT01. Next base: position 77,548 of record DAOOGN010000002.1, read on the forward strand.
CGACCTGTTGCAATACCCACAACGGCGTGGCCCAGTGCCAGTCGGCGAGGATCAGCGCGTCCGGCGATGCCGCGTCCAGCAAAGGCTCCGTTCTGGCGCGGATGGACGTATCGGCGGCAAGAACGGCAAAATCAGGCACGAGCACGACCAGACGAAGGAGCAAAACGCAAAAAATAAGGAGTAAGAAGTAGGGAGTAAGAAGTAAGAAGATTCGCCGCTTCGTTGCTTCGTTGCGTCGCTGCTTCGCCGTGCGCCATTTGCCATTTGCCATTCCGCCTATGCCCAGTCCGAACACGAGCACCATCGGCACGTAGGCCGGCATCAGATATTCGATGGTCTGGGGGGCGCGGTAGGTGATGGTGACGAAGGTGTGCAGGGCCCAGGCGAGGAAGAATGCCGCCGCCAGTTTGCCGTCGCGCCGGAGCAGCCACAACCAGCTCAGGCCGATGGCGACCAGCAGAAGTGGCGGAAATTGCTGCCGGAAGAGCGTGGGCAGTAGCGGCAAACGTAGGGCCAGGTCGGTTCGGGTGGCGAAAGCGAACATGTCGCCGCCAAAACCACGCGCCAGCACGTGATCCCAGAATCCCGACCACGTCGCCAGATCGCCGGGGGCAAGGGGGACGTGGAGCATGCTGTCGCGCAGAGGCAGGTAAAGCTGCGGGATGAACCACGCCAGCCCCGCGACAAGCACGGCCTTCCACCAGCGCCGCGGTTGGATGAACAGGCGCGGATCGATGAGCAGCAGGTAAAGCGCCCAGCCGACGGCGATGAAAATCAGCGATGGGTGGTGTCCCACCCCTAATCCCAGCGCCAGAGCAAGTTCGGTCAGAGGGGAGATTTTGCCGCTGTACGATCTCCTCTGCGCGGCGCGATAATGCGCCAGCGCTAAAAATCCCCAGGCCGCAAAAACCATCGTCGGCATGCGAATGTTGGCGCTGGTCGCCTGCGCCCAGAACGTCGCGGCGCCGCCGAACAAGAGCGCCGCCGCCACTCCCCCGATCTCTGTCGCGCGCGGTGTGCATCCCCAGGCCGAGGCCCAGGTGCGCACGGCGGCAGCAACGAGCACAAGCGTTGTGGCCGCCAGCACGGCGCTGAACAGGTTGACGCGAAAAACCGCCGCCCCCACGGGGAACAAACGCATCCACAGCGCACTGGCGACGGTGTAGAGCGGGTAGCCCGGCGGGTGGGCAATGCCCCATTTTGCCGCGGTGAGTTGGAATTCGCCGCTGTCTGCCGGGAGCACATCGCGCGCTGTCGTCGCGGCGTAAAGCAGGAAGAAAGCCATCCACAGTAGACAGGAGACGGCAGACGGTAGACGACGACACCGGCGGGCACGGGAAAATCGCGCGCCGGGGTGCGACGCGCGATCTACGGATGCTACGGTGTGCCGGTCGGCCACAGGCTATTCCGCCATCAACTTCATGGCCCGCTCGGCGATTTGGGCGGGGGTAAAGCCGAATTCCTCCTTGAGACGTTGATAGGGCGCGGAGGCGCCGAAACGGTCGAGGCCGATGATGTCACCGTAGCTGCCCACGTAACGTTCCCAGCCCAGGGTGACACCGGCTTCAATCGCCAGACGCTTGATGACGTTGGGGGGCAGGACGGTGTGCCTGTAGAAGAGCGGCTGTTGCTCGAAGAGTTCCCACGACGGCATACTCACCACCCGCGCACCGATGCGCCGCTCCTGCAACAGCTTCTGCGCCGCCAGCGCGTCACAGACTTCGGAACCGGCAGCGATGAGGATGATGTCCACCCGTTCCAGCGGAGAGTCGCGGAGGATGTACGCGCCGCGGGCGACGCCCTGCATGGCCTGCTCGGCGGCTTCTTCCAGGAGGGGAAGGTTCTGGCGGGTGAGCGCCAGGGCCACGGGTCCGTGTTTGTGCTCCAGGGCGACCTTCCACGCGGCGGCGGTTTCATTCGCATCCGCCGGGCGGATCACCGTCAGCCCGGGGATAAGGCGCAGCGCCATCACGTGCTCCACCGGCTCATGGGTGGGGCCGTCCTCGCCCACGTAGATCGAATCGTGGGTGAAAACGTAGATCACGGGCAGCTTCATCAATGCGGCGAGGCGCACAGCAGGGCGCGCGTAGTCGGAGAAGACCATGAAGGTGCCGCCGTAAACCTGGAGTCCGCCGTAGAGCGCCATCCCGTTCAGCAAGCTACACATCGCATGCTCGCGCACGCCGAAATGAAGGTTGCGGCCTTCCGGCGTCTCTTTCGAGAAGTCTCCGTAACCCTTCAGGTACGTGTTGTTCGACGGTTCCAGGTCCGCCGATCCGCCGATGAGTTCGGGGAGGGCCGGGGCGAGGGCGTTGAGCACTTTACCGGAAGCGGCGCGGGTAGCCATCGTGCTGCCGTCGGGGCGGAAGTGCGGCACGGCCTTTTCCCACCCGGCGGGTAGTTCACCCTTGAGGATGCGCTGCAATGCGGCGGCCTCTTGGGGATACGCCGCCTCGTAGTCGGTGAACAGCTCGCGCCATTTGGCCTCGGCGCGCTCGCCCTGGGGGATGGCCAGCCGGTAGTGCGCGATCACATCGTTGGGGACGAAGAACGGCTCTGGTGAAGGCCAGCCGAATCCCTCTTTCGTCAGGCGAATTTCTTCGTCGCCGAGGGGGGCGCCATGCGCTTTGGCGCTACCCTGCATGTTCGGGCTGCCGTAGGCGATAGTGGTTGTGCAGGCGATCAGGTGCGGCTGCCCCTTCACCGTTTTGGCCGCGCGGATGGCGGCATCGATAGCATCGATGTCGTGCCCGTTCACGGCCTGCACGTGCCAGCCGTAGGCGCGGAAGCGCGCCTGCACGTCCTCGGTGAAGGCGATGTCGGTAGAGCCTTCGATAGAAATGCCGTTGTCATCGTAGAAGTAGATCAGGCTATCCAGCCCCAGATGTCCGGCGAGCGAGGCGGCTTCGTGCGACAGGCCCTCCATCATATCGCCATCGGAGACGATGGCGTAGATGAAATGGTTGAGCAGTGCGAAATCGGGGCGGTTGAAGCGCGCCGCCAGATGTTTTTGCGCGATTGCCATGCCGACGCCGTTGGCGAGGCCTTGCCCCAGCGGACCGGTGGTTGTTTCGATGCCGAGGTCGAGATTGTATTCGGGATGGCCCGGCGTTTTGCTGTCCCACTGGCGGAACTGTTTGAGGTCTTCCAGCGCCATGGGATAACCCGTGAGGTACAGCAAACTGTAGAGCAGCATGGAACCATGGCCGGCCGAAAGGATGAAGCGGTCGCGGTTGGGCCAGCGCGGATTGCGCGGGTTGTGCTTCAAATGGCGCGTCCATAGGACGTAGGCGACGTCGGCCATGCCCATCGGCATACCGGGATGGCCGGACTTGGCCTTTTGGACGCCGTCCAGCGCTAAAACACGCAGAGCGTTGATACAATTTTGGTCTAGGTTTGTTTTTGGCATAAAAATCTCTCCTGGTTATCGTTGTTTAGCATCCCCACACCATCTCCATAATGAGTTCGGTTGGGAAGATTAACGTTTCTCCGGCAGCCTCCGCTTCGGCGACAGCGATTTTGATCCGTTGCACGCCTGTTGCGTACTCCGCATCGCTCAACAAGGCAAGCTGCGACGACGCGTGCCGCTGTAAAAACGGGTCGTTGAGCACGCTCACATTCGTTTTGTGATCGATGATGCGTTCGACCGGTCGGCGCTCGACGTTCTGAAACCCGGCGGCGCGCATCCAGTCTATCACGGTTTCCCACGATGGGAAGCGCGCCAGGTCGGTCTCGTAAACGCCCTCGAAGTACTCGTAGATGTACCAGGTATGGCGTTGCTCGCGCGGGGTCATACCGATCACGGCCAATGCTCCGCCATCGCGCAGCACGCGCCGTGCCTCCTGGATGAACGTCTGTTGCCCGTCCATGTGGTGGATGGCGTTGACACAGTACACGAGATCGAACATTGCATCGGAGAAGGGCAGGCGCTCGCCGCGTCCACGGGCCAACCGCAGTCGCAGATTGCGTCCATAGGCTTGGGCCAACATCCCTTTGGAGGGATCAAGGCCGTAACAGTGCTTTGTGAACGTATGCAGCTCCGCCAGCCAGCGTCCCGTGCCACAGCCGACTTCCAGCACGCGCTGTACGTTGAGGTTGCCCGCCAACTCAAGCAGTGTGCGAGCGGTCGCGGGCCGGTCTTTGTCTTCCTCGAACCGCCGGTTGTATGTCGGCGCGAGGGCATCGTAATTGACGTGAGTATCCTTCATGCTAGAGTCCTTGAAAGGATGTGATCTTTCGATCAGCAGATTGAGGGATGAAGCAGATTCTCTTTACTGTCGCCAAGTGAAAATCTGCTTAATCTGCTGACCGGGCTTCCATATTCGCCAACGCGCGCAAAGCCACGGTGACGCGGCGCGGCGATTCGGTGAGCAGGCCGAGATCCTCCCAGGACTGCGCCAGCCGGGAAAGGACTCGTCGGGAGATCTGCCCCTGAAAAGCTGCGTACAGCTTGCCGAGCGTGAAGTAGCCGTTCAGTTCCTCGATGGCGTAGGCGACGATCTCGCGTTCCAGCGCATTCAGCTCCGGGAACGACGACGGCGGGCGCACCTGCGGATCGATGACCGCTGCCGACAGCATCTGCATCCAGAGGATCGCCTCCTCGATCAGGTGCCCCATCTGGAAATAAAGGCGGTTGGACCACTCGGCCTCGCCGTCCAGATCGTGGATGAAGGGCGGAGAATCGACCAGCGTGCCGTAGGCGGCGAAGGGGAAGTCGGCGGCGTTGAAGAGGCCGACTGTCGGCGTGACGGCTTCGGCGCGCAACACATCCCATCGCTGTTCCGTCACCGTGAAGTCCATTTCAAACGTCACGATGATGCCGCCGGTCAGTCGCCAGTACCAGGCCGTGCCGACGCGCCCCTGATAGCCCGGCACCCGCGCCGCGATTGCTTCCAGTATTTGATCGGCCAGCTTCAATGTTTGATAGGAAGGGTAAAATCGAGCCATACGTATATCCACAATCCTGCAAATCCACGCGCCTCTCCTGAAATTCAGGGGACAGGCGTGATTCGCGGTTCAAGGGTTGGAATTCTGCGCTGCCACTATCGCGCCAACCCGCTGTTCTTCGTCCTCGCGGGTGGCAATTTCGCCGTCGAGACGCCCGGCGCGGAGGGCCTCGAAGATCTGCCGGTACACCGGGCCGGGTGCCAGCCCCAATTTTTTCAAGTCCTTACCGGTCAGCAGCGGTTGGATGTGTCGCCATTCGCGGTTATAACGTTCCAACTTATCTTTGACGCCGGCGTTGTCGGTTGCAATCCAGCCGAGCGCCAGAAGCTCGTCCGGCAAAGGCTCCAGCCAGGTGACGATATGGCTGGGGCGCTCCAGAGTCTCCACTTGCGCCAGGGCCTGGTGCAAGACCGGCAAGAGACGCAGTCCGGCGCTGAGTTGATGTCGCATCAACATACGTTGGACAAGGCTTTCCAGGGATTCCGGGTTCAGTCGATAGACAAACAATCCCCAATAGAGAAAGTCCATCCCCTGCTCAGGGTCCATGTTCCACAAACCCAGGGCCGGCGTCTGCCGCAGACGCGCGAAACGCTCGTGGAGCCAGGCATCGCTGACCAGCCCCGGTTGGATGTAGGTGAGGGCGCCGAGCGTTTGGAGTCGATCCAGCGCTGCTTCCGGTTCGGCTTCGCGGAAGATGAGATCGAGTTCGTGGCGGATACGCCCACCGGTGATGCGACCGAGCAGCGGCAGCGCATCGGCGATCAACGCTTCGCTTTGCGCGTCCAGGTGAAAACCCAGCCGCGCCTCAAAGCGTGCAGCGCGCAGGATGCGGGTGGGATCGTCGACGAAGCTCAGGCTATGCAAGACGCGGATCACACCGTCTTCGAGATCGGCCTTGCCGCCGTAGAAATCCAGCAGCTCGCCCCAGCGCTGGGGATCCAGGCGAATGGCTAAGGTGTTGATCGTGAAATCGCGCCGGTGCAAATCTTGCTTGATCGAACTGCGTTCCACCAGCGGCAGCGCCGTTGGATGCTCGTAGAACTCCGTCCGCGCCGTCACCAGATCGATAAAGTGGGGTAGCGAGGAGGAGAGGCGAGATGGGGAAAAAGGAGAAGGAGAGACGGGAGAAGAGGAGACGGAAGAGCGTTGTTGGATATCTTCCTTCTCCTCACTCCCAATTTCTAATTTCTCCTCCAAATCCGCCGGAAGCATCCATTTGACGGTGCCGAAGCGGCTATGGCTGTGAATCTCTCCGCCAAAATGTTGCGCCAGCGTGTGCCCTAGCTCGATGGCCTTGCCCTCGACGACAATATCGACATCGACGAGAGGTTGCCCCAGCAAAAGGTCACGCACGATACCGCCCACGAAATAAATGTTGTATCCCAGGTGCGCGGCCTGCGCGCCAATCTGGCGGATCAGTGTCAACAGCGGCTTGGAGAAATAGCGCTCCATCCGCTGGACGATGTCTTGTTGTTCGGCGTTCGCTTCCACAAGCGGCAGGTGAATCATATCGGTGCGCGTCACGACGCCGATGAGCTGTCCATCCTCGACGACGGGAATCTGTCCCCAGCCGGTGTGGATCATCAACGTGCGCACCCGTTCGGTCGAATCATCCGGCGACACAGTGACCTCGCCAGGCCGCATGATGCGTTCCACGGGTTGATGCTCCCATTGATGCTGCATAGCGCGGTCCACAGCATTGCGCGTCACCAGTCCCAGGATTTTACCCTCTGGATCAACGACGGGGAACCCTTCGTGCCCGGTGCGCAGCATAAGCTGGGAGACCTGTTGGATCGGATCGGAGGGATGCACGGTGCGGACGCCAAGCGACATCACGTCGCGCACTTTGATGCGTGGATGCACGAAATCGGGGAGTTTGTCGCGCAATTCGGCGAAGACGGCGGCAGCCGGACGCTGCCGGATCAGCGCGGCGGCGGCGTGGTTGTGCCCTCCCCCGCCGAAGTGCGCGGCGACGTTGGCGACGTTGATGTCGTCCGTGTTGCTGCGCGCGACCAGTTGGGTGTTGCCGCCAATCTCGACAAGGACGAACAGCGCCGAAGGGTCGAGCAGATCGCGTAACTTGTGTGCGAGTGTTGAGATCTCCTCATCCGTATCGGGAGGAGACGTCGCCCAGCTCAAAACGACCGGATGCCCATCGATCTGTAATGTTTCGACGTTTTCTTCGAGCCTATCGTAGATCATTTGCTGGGTAGGGGTGAGGGGATGTTCCAGGAATTCGGCGACGATTCCCAGGTTGGCCCCCTGATCCACAAGCCACGCGGCGGCGTGCAGGTCGCGGGACGCGGTGCCGGCGTAAGTCAGACTGCCGGTGTCCTCGTAAATGCCGGCGAGCATTAACGTGGCCTCGACGCGGCTGATAGGGATCATGCGTGTAGAGAGCGCTTCGACGAGCAGCGTCGTCGTCGCCCCCACCGTCTCCCCCTGGAAACGCCAGCCGTCGGGCAGAACTTCGGGGGGCGTGTGGTGATCGATCACGAGCACGTCGTTGATGTCCTTGCTCATCCCACGGACATAGGTGAGACTCTGCGTATCGACCAGGATCACGCGGCGGACGTGCTGTCCGCGGGGGAGTGTATTCGGATCGACGAACGGCAGTTCGACGCCATACAGTGCCAGGAACGCCTGAACGTTCGCATTGACGCGATGCGGCAGCACCGGCCTGGCGTGTGGGTAGAGCTTGTACGCGCCCAACAGACTGGCAATCGCGTCGAAATCTGCATTTTCGTGCGTCAGAATGACTTGCATACAGTGATTATAACATGAATGGGACTGACGCAAATTTCCGTTGGGGGTGAGAGCATACGGCGGTGGCCGGGCACGGTCAGAGACTGGCCCGAGCGTATTTGAATAGGCCACCGTCGGCCCAGGGGTGGGCGGACAGAGAAGGGACAAGAGCAACCCTACGGATTTTTCTGTTATAATGAGATTGACGACTTTGACCCTGTCACTTTCACCGGAGGAGGAAACGATGATGCCCTTGAAATTCTACGATACCTATACTCGTTCGGTGCGCGAATTCGCGCCCTTGCATCCGCCGGAAGTGGGGATGTATACCTGCGGACCGACAGTCTACGATTACGCTCATATCGGCAACCTGCGCACCTACATTTTCGAAGACGTACTGCGTCGCGTGTTGACTTTTAGCGGCTACACCGTCAGGCACGTGATGAACATCACCGATGTGGGCCATCTGACCTCTGACGCCGATACCGGCGAGGATCGGATGGAGAAAGGCTCGCGGCGCACCGGCATGTCGGCGTGGGAGATCGCGGCTATGTACACCCGGGAATTCAAGGCGGACCTGCAACGTCTGAACATCCAGGAGCCGACGATTTGGTGCCGCGCGACCGACCATATCGCCGAGCAGATCGAGACCATCCGCTGTATCGAAGCACACGGATTTACCTATCGCACGTCAGACGGCATCTATTTCGATACATCGAAACTGCCGGATTACGGCTATCTGGGGCGGTTGGACATTGAAGGCTTGCAATCCGGCGCGCGCGTGGAGCGGGGCGAGAAGCGCAGCAGCACCGATTTCGCACTGTGGAAATTCAGCCCGCCCGGACAGCAGCGCCAGATGGAGTGGGACAGCCCCTGGGGGGTGGGATTCCCCGGCTGGCACATCGAGTGTTCGGCGATGTCGGTCAAGTACCTGGGGCCGTTTTTCGACATCCACTGCGGCGGCGAAGACCATATTACGGTGCACCATCCCAACGAAATCGCGCAAACCCAGGCGTGCTACGGCACACGCTTGGCGAACTTCTGGATGCACGGCTACTTCTTGCAGATCGATGAAGCGCGGATGGGTAAATCCGCCGGCAATTTCCTGCGCGTGCAGACACTTCTCGACCGCGGATACGATCCACTGGCCTACCGCTTGATGTGCCTCGGCGCGCACTATCGCTCGCGGTTGAGCTTCACATGGGAAGGGCTGGAAGGGGCGCAGACGGCGCTCAATCGCCTGCGCGCGGCGGTGTATGCATGGGGCCCCGCCGGCGGGGCGGTGGATGAGAACTACCTCGGCCAATTCACAGACCATGTCGGCGATGACCTCAACACACCGCGCGCTGTGGCGTTGACCTGGGACCTGGTCAAAAGCAGCCTGCCCGAAGCGACGAAAAAGGCGACACTGATCGCCTTCGACCAGGTGCTGGGATTGCGTTTGGCAGAGTGGCAGCCGGTCGCAGAGGCGATTCCCCCCGATATCATGGTGCTTGTCGAACAACGCGCCGTCGCCCGCCAGGAAAAACGCTGGAAAGACGCCGACGCTCTGCGCGCCCAGGTGACTGCCGCCGGCTACGAGATCGAAGACACGCCGCAGGGGCCGCGGGTGCGCCGGCGCGCCTAACCTCGCAACCCAAGTAGGGGAGATGCGTACATGTTTCTGATTTCTCATTTCTCATTTCCATCAAAGGAGAGCCATGCCATGAAGAGTCACGAGATCGATTATCAAATTTTTGGTGACGACCTGCAATTCGTCGAAATCGAACTGGACCGCGGCGAAACCGTGATCGCCGAAGCCGGGGCGATGGTCTATATGGAAAGCGGCATCACCTTCGAGTCGAAGATGGGGGACGGTTCCAAGCCCAGCTCAGGCTTCTTCGACAAAATGTTGGATGTGGGCAAGCGCGCGGTCACGGGCGAGTCGCTCTTTATGACCCACTTTACCAGCGTCTACGAGGGCAAACGCCACATTGCCTTCGGCGCGCCGTATCCGGGCAAAATCATCCCCATTGACCTGGACGAAGTCCACGGCGAACTGATTTGCCAGAAGGACTCATTCCTCTGTGCAGCGATGGGCACGGAGATCAGTATCGCTTTCAACAAGAAGATCGGTGTGGGCTTGTTCGGCGGCGAGGGCTTCATTTTGCAAAGGTTGCGCGGCGATGGGATGGTCTTCATCCACGCCGGCGGCACGATTGTAGAAAAGCGCCTGGAGAACGAGAAAATTATGGTGGATACCGGTTGTATCGTCGCTTTTGAAAGCCAGATCAGCTACAACATCGAGCGCGCGGGCAACCTCAAGTCCATGATCTTCGGTGGCGAGGGGCTTTTCCTGGCGACGTTGCAGGGCACGGGGCGCGTATGGATTCAATCGCTGCCCTTCTCGCGCCTGGCGGATCGCATCCTGCAATCCGCGCCGCACAACGGCGGCGGCAAGACGGTGGATGAAGGCTCGGTCGTGCGCGGCCTGACCAGGTTGATGGGCAGTTAGCGCGCTGGCGTCTATGCCGCGCGCGTGATAAGGGTGCAAACCGCCGGAATCTTTTCGATTCCGGCGGTTTTGTGATCACGTTAAGTCACCTGGCGCTGTGGCATATTTTTCCAAGTAAAGTACAATATCGTCTGGTTTATTCCTCCGGTTCTCTGGGACTTCGCCGGGTGATGGAAAAACGGCTTGAGTTTCTGTCACGGATGACACGGATTGCACTGATTTTTGTATCTATTCAGGCTAGTAAACCTGACGAAGTCACTTATCCCCTATACCAGGTTTGGCGTGGATTTCGGTATGCCTGGTGCTTGTGGATGACGAGATAGGCGTGTTTCTATCAGCCCATCCCCCCTCTTTTTCGCCCCCTTCTTCCCCGCTGGCGGGGGAGAAGGGGGTTGGGGGATGAGAGGGCCAGCGCCTATAGCCGAAGTGTCAACCTATGATGCACCCTCCCCCAAGTCCCGTTTGCCACCTGGCAAGGATGGCTGAATAGTTACTGATTTTTTATGCTTTGCGTGTCAATCCGTGAAATCCGTGGCTGGTTTCTTATTTCGACCCCACGAACCCCTGAAGAACCATTCTTTCGCCTGCGGACAGGATCGCCGTGTAGCGTGAGGGGTCAACTCGCGGCACAGGGCAAATGGCCAATTCGTCCTACAAAGAAAATGATCATAGGAGGGTGAGATGCGCATAAAATATCATGCTTTATGGTTGCTTGTGGGGGGTGTGTTGCTTGTGGGCTGCGCTACCCCGGCGCCGGCCACGCCACAAGCAGTGCCTCAGGAGACCGCGCCGACAGCGGTGCAGCCGACCCCGCTGCCGGCGGATGTAACACCCAAAATGGTGGAAGAACTGCGCGCGACCGGCGCAATCGTCATCATCGACGTGCGTGAAGCGGACGAATATGCCGTAGGCCATATTCCCGGTGCGGTGTTGATCCCCTTAGGAGCATTGCCGGATCGACTGGACGAAGTTCCCACCGACAAGCCTGTGGTGATGGTGTGCCGTAGTGGAAGTCGCAGCGCGCAGGCGGTGCAAATCCTGCACAAGGCGGGTTTCACGAATGTGCACAATATGACCGGCGGGATGAATGCCTGGCTGACGGCCGGCTATGTGCCCGAAGCAGAGCGCTAATCCCGCCGGTTGTGATGGGCAATCTGCTGTTCGATGAAGGTCCGCGACGCCCGCAGTGTGGTGACATCTTCGACGTTTGCCAGCTCGATGATGAGTGGCCCGGCGTAGCTAACGGCATCCAGGGCGCACAGAATAGCGCGCCAGTCAAGTTTGCCCGCGCCGAGCGGTAGGTGACGCGGTCCGGCAGGGTCGTAGTCGGCGAGATGTACCGTGGTCAGCCGCCCGCCCATGGCGTGGATCAGAGCGACGGGATCGGTAGGCGTTTCGCCGGCCTGGAAGCTATCGAAAGTGAAACCTACCGGTACCCCATGCTCATCGAGCGCGTGTATTTGCTCCGGCGTGCGCAAGTAGCACCAACTGACGTTTTCGAGGCACAGGGTCACGCCTGCCGTGCGAGCCTGTTCGGCGGCCCAGGCGACGCCGTCCAGGAAACGGGCGACAAACGCGGGATTTTTGAAGCCAAAACGGATGCCGTGCCACGTGAGGGCCTGCGCTTCCAGGCGGACGGCGATGTCCAACGTGTGCCGGAAGCGCGCGCGAGCCTCATCCAACATACGGCGGTAGGGTGACCAGAGTTCGAAGAAATCGTTGTGGAGATGCAGTGAGTGGACGCGCATCCCGCAGGCGCGGCGGCGCCGATCCAGCGTTCTCCCGAAATCCGGCGTGTACTCTTCCCGTGACTGGAGAAAGACTTCTGTGACCGGGAAGCCGAGTTTGGCGGCGGCGGTCAAGGCGTCTTCGGTGAGATAGGCGGGGTAGAACGCCGCCGTAGAAACGCCGATTTCCGGTTGTAATGGCGCTGGGGTCGTCATCAATCGGCGGCGACCGGTGCGGAGGCGGGCACCGGGGGCACAGCATCGTGATCCGGCAGGAGGTCTTCGGCGTTACGGATCACCGGGAAGAGGTAGCCGCCCAGACCTACGACGAGGACGAAAAACCCGGCGAACGCGAATTGCAGTCCCATGCCGGCGCCGTGGCCTACACCGGCGAGCCGGCTAAAAATTGGCGTCAATGCACCGCCTTCCTGCATCGCCGGTTCGAATACCCGGTCGGCCAGCGGCCCGGCGAGTAACTGACTCAACGGGCTGACAAGCCAGGCGATCAATCGGCGACTGGCAAAGACGCGCCCCTGGACGTCGGGCGGCACTTTCACCTGCCAGATAGCCTGATTGGAGCCGTTGATGAGAGGGATCAGCATGGAGGTGCAGAAACCCGCGACGAGCCATCCGGGCAGAGTGCGGGAAAGTCCGGCGGCGACCATGCCGGCGCCGCTCAAGGCCCACCCCAGTAAGACCCCGTGGACGCGGCGTTTGAAGCCGCCCCACGCGCTGATCGCCAATCCGCCTACAACGCCGCCGATAGCGGCTGCACTCTCCACGCTGCCGAAGGTGACGGCGTTGTTTCCCGTGCGCGCCAGAATCATCGCGGCGTAGATCGCCGATCCAAACGAACTGAAAAAGTTGCCGAGCAAAAAGACGATCTGCAGGCCGAGCAAGCTGGGTTGTTTGAAGATGTATTGGAAGCCGAAGGCGGCTTCGTGCATGAAGTTGCCGTGCGCCTGTTCGCCGATCGCGGTGCGTTTGGGTTGCGGAATGTCGACGAAAAGCAAAGTGCCGATGGCAAACGAGGCGCTGAGTAGATCCATCGCCAGCAGGCCCAGGAGTCCCGGCTGGCTGCCCAGTCGGGCAACAAACGCCGGATCGAAGGTGGCGCGGATGACGTTCCCCAACGGTCCGATGAGCGCTCCGGCGATCACCGGCGCGAGGATGCCCGAGGCGGAGCCGGCCGTTTCCAGCATGGCGTTGGCGCGGGTGTAGTGTTTCTTGTCCAGCATCGTGCTGATGGCGGCAGAATACGCCGGCCATTGAAAACCCTGGAAGGTTCCGGTGATGAACGCCGTGACGTAGAGATGCCAGATTTGCAGGTTGCCGCTGAGGTAGAGGATGAGGATGAAGAAAGTCGCCGTAGCCGCCGCCAGGTCGCTGAGCATCATCATCAGCTTGCGGTTGGCGCGATCCACCAGCACCCCCACGATGGGCGCGAAGGCAACCATAGGGGCCATAAAGAAAAAGCCGACGAGCGCGAGTGGCGTCGCCTGCCCGCCGCTGGCGTCGAAGGCCCACAACGTCAAGCCGAACTGCCCGACGGCCGTGCCGAGAAGTGAAAGAATCTGACCGACCCAGATGATGATGAAGACCCTCATTTTATAACCTCGCAACGAAAAATAATTCTGCGCCTCACGGCAATTTCGAGGGATCAACGATGGCCCAATAAGCATACTTGGCCTGCAATTGCTCGTCAAAAAGCAGTGGCAGGTTGAGACGTCGCGTAGGGGAAGTCTTCAGCCACGTGGTATCGTCGGCCAACCCCCAGAACGTCACCGAGCCGATGGAGTCGGCATGGCGTTTGAAGATTTCGAAGATGTCTCTGTAGCGATAACCCTGCTGGAGCAGGATTTCGTCCGGTACCGTCGCATACGCATCGACGTTGTTGGTGTAAAGGCTCATGTCCATCTCGGTAATGTGGACTTCACCCAACTCGGCAAACCGCTCAATGGCTGCTTCGATGGAGGGCAGAGAGGGAATTTGAATGTTGATGTGCATCTGCATCCCCACGCCGTCCACCGGCACCCCCATTTCTTGCAGGTTATGCACCAGATTGTAGATACACTCGCGCTTTTTGATCGACGTCGTGTCGTAGTCGTTCAGAATCAACGTGGCGTCCGGCGCTTCTTCGTGCGCGACGCGGAAAGCCGTGACGATGTAATCGATGCCGGTGACATCGTACCACACACTTCTGCGCATGCAGTCGGGCCGATTGGCATCGACCACCTCATTGACCACGTCCCAGATATTCACGTCGTCCTTGTAACGCCCGACGACCGCGCGAATGTGGGTTTCCAGCCGTTGCAGTAGCAATTCTTTGTCCTCCGGCGTCGCCTCCAGTTTATTTCCGTTGGCGTCCAGGAACATCCAGTCCGCCGTCTGCTGGTGCCACACCAACGTGTGACCGTGAACGGCCATCCCGTGCTCCCTGGCGAATTGGACCAGCCTGTCGGCGTCAGCCCACCTGAAGTCCCCCTCGGCGGGCTGAATTGGACCGGGCTTCATCGCGTTTTCAGGTGTGAGACTGTTAAAGTGGCGCGTCAGCAACGCGGTATGGCGCTCGCTGTCGAGCTGGCTTGGACTGAACGCCGCGCCGACCGGGAAGTAGGCGGCGAGTGTCTCATAGACCGAGGGAATGTCGGTTTGGATCGGGAGCTGCCATGACCGGCCAACCGTTACATCGTCAAGGTAGAAAGAGACGAGTTCAGAATCGGGGCTTTCCACGTAGAGCAGCAGTTCCGCTGCCTCACCGCTGAAGGAATACTGCCCCTGGAGATGGACCCACTCGCTATCCGTCACGCCGTTTTCGGCGCTGGGCGCGATCCATTCGTACACAGTCTCTCCGCCGGTTGGCGTGCGCTGCATGGTGATGATCACCCGGCTGGACGGTGCCCCTGCCGCCAGCCGCACGTATGCGCTGATCTCATACGTGTTGCCCGGCTTCAGCAGTGGCGACATATCGACCGCCGCCCCATGCCACGCGGCGGTGCGATTTGTCACCAGCAGGCTGTGAGCGCCGGAATGGGCCACGTCAGCGGCGATGCTGACCGCGGCTTCACCACGCGGCGCCCATCCCTCGGTGTCGTTCTCGAAATCGTACCGCGCCACTATTTCTGTGGACGATGCCGTTGTCGCCGTGGCTTGCGACGCCGCGATGGTGGCCGTGGGTTCTGCTGTGGCCGGTTCTGTCGCGGTAGGTTCTGCTGTGGCCGGTTCTGTCGCGGTAGGTTCTGCCGTAGGCGATTTTGTTGCCGCAGGCGCTGCCGTGGCAGGCGCCCCTGTAACCGTCGGCTCAGGCGGGGGCTGAGATTCAGGTTGGGATAGGCAGGCGGTCATAACCATCAGCGCCACCAATGCGACCCGAACAACAGGCTGGTTTTTTTTAACGAACGGCTTTTTGAACATGGCTCCTCCTTCACGTTAACTGCACACAAGGCCACCCTTACACAGGGCGGCCTTGTGCTGCCTATCAATAGTTGCGTGCGACCAGCGGTAGGAAAATCTGCCACTCCTGTTGCACGGTGAAGGCGACCTCGGCTGTGCCAGGGGCCGCGTTATCCGCGACGAACACGGCGGTGTTGGTGATCGTCTGGCCGTACAGCGCCGGGTCGTCGTGCAGGGTGGCCCGGAAGATGATGACCCCGAACGCGCCGGCCCCCAGGTCGCCGCTCCAGGTGATGACGTCGTCGGTCACGCTTGCGTCGTTCTGTACCACCCAACCGTCGAAGTCCAGGGCGGTGGGCAGTGTATCGGTCAAAACCACGCCGCCGGCCACACCCAACGGGTTGTACAAGCGGAGCGTGTAGGTGACGGTATCACCGGGGAGAACGGACCCCCGCGTTATCACCGTCTTGGTGAGCGTCGGTTCGGCCACCCCGCCCAGATAGAACGTGGCCGAGGCTGATCCGCCGGTGAAGTTGGCGGCGACGAATATGGCGCTGTTGACCACCGGATGGGCGACGATGAACGAGTCAGTGCGCACGGCGGCGCGGAAGCTGATGGTGACGGCCTCACCGCCGGCCAGGTCGCCGCTCCAGGTGATCACGCCGTTGTTCACCGTGGCGGTAGCGCTGATAATCCAGGTCACGAAGTTCACTTCCCAGGGCAGCACATCGGTCAGCGCGATGCCGGTAACCGGCACGCCGTTGCCGTTGTGCAGTGTGAGTGTGTACGTGATCTCATCGCCGGGATAGACGCCGGCTGTGGGTGTCACGGTCTTGGTGAACGTGATCTCCGCCAGCGAGCCGAGTTTGGTCACATCATCGGCGATGGCAGGGTGCATCTTGTAGTTGCGCACGCGGATGCACCGCCCGTCGCCGTCCTCCGCAATCAGCCCCTTGACCGTGACGATGTCGCCCGCAGCAATGTCGCTAAAGTCGCCGTTGTAGCCGTCGAGGAAGGCGCGGATCGGGCCACTGCCGTCGTCCACGAGGATAGCTTCGTTGCCGACTTTGCTCGTGACCGTGCCGGTGATCTGCACCAGCCAGCCCTCGTTGCTTTCGCGTGCGGCGTCGGCGGTAGTGAACGGCCGGGGGGCAACTTCGCCGGTGGACGGCGCAAGCACCTGCACCATCTCGGCCTCGAAGAATTCGATTTCGGTGTCGCCGTTGTAGGCGCCGATGGTGCCGACGACGCGCACGGTCGTCCCACGAGTGTATTGCGTCGCGGAAATATCGCCGGCCGGCGCGTGGACGGTGATGCCGCCGGTGTCGTCCTGCACGTAGAGGACGTTGAAGAATTCGCCGTAGGCCGCCGTGATCTTCCCCTCTACCCACACCAGCTTGTCGAGGTTGTCGGGGGTGTTGTCCAGTTCGGCGTCCGCGCGCGCCTGGGCGATGGTGGACTTGTGCAGGGGTTGGCCGAGCAGCCACATCACCGTCTGCAGGTTGAACAGTTCGTTCTGCTTGCCGTCGCCGGCGGTGTAGGCAAAGGTAGTGAAGGGATCGTTGGAGTCGCCGTAGAGCATGATGCGTCCGCCCACGCCGGGCAGATCAGCCACGGCCGCCATCGGGACGGGGATGGCGTCGGGCTGTACGTAGGTTTCACTGGGATAGTTGGCGTGCGTCCAGTCGGGGTTGTAGATGTAGGCGTCGTTTTGATTGTCCGCATCTTCGTTGTAAGTGTGGTTCGGGTCATACCAGGAGGGCGGTCCGTAACCGGGATCGAGGTCGCCCTGGACAACGATGGTGACGCCAGAGGTCGCCGCGGTGAGCGGATCGTTGACGGTGCGGCCACGGATGGAATTGAGGCTCCACGAGGTGATCGTTTCCACGTTCACGCCGATGCTGGTCGTCGCCTCGCCGGGGAAATCGCGCCAGTAGACGCCGAAGACGTAGCCGTTGTTGTCGTCGGCGTCAATCACTTCGTCGTCGTTCATGCGCATGTTGATGTCTGTCCCGACCCGTGTCTCAATCGCAGTGAGGATGGCGTTGAGGCGGTCGGCGACGGTGTTGGCCCACGCCACTTTGCCGGTGTAGTCGGCCAGGCCGCAAAGCCACAGGCTGCCGCCGTTCGCCACGTAGTCGGCGATGGCGTTCAGTTCGTCGGTGGTGTAGGCCAGTTCTGGCGCAGTGATGAGCAGCAACTTGACGGTGTCGGTGTTCAGATCGGCGGCGGTGAGGGCATCCAGGTTCTTGAGGACGTTGTACTGGTGATCCGACAAGTCCTGGATGAACATGCGCATCTCACGTCCCATAGCGTTGGTGTTGCCGTGCCCCGCGTCAATGAGGATGAGCGGCAGTTTCTGGTCGGTCACATCGAGCACGAGTTGGCCCGCATTGTCGTCGGGGTTGTCGCCGACAGGGGCGCCGCTCAGTGCGGCGGTGACGGTCGCCACCCCGGTGACGGTCGGCTGCCAGCTAAAGTTGGCATAGGCGTCGGCGTTACCCGAGACCATGACCGGGAGTGGATTGCCGATAGGTACGCCGTTGACGGCCATCGTCACGGTGACAGAGCGCACTGCGGCGACGCGATTGGTCACGCGCGCGGTCAACAGGGACGGGTTGTGAATGGTGGGGATGGTCGGCTGGATGACGACGTCGGTGATGGCGATGTCCTCGTCGCCCGTCGTCCACACCGGCGAACTCACGATGCGGTCGCCGTCGGCCTGCGTCGCCTTGACGTAGTAGTAATGCACGCCGGGCGTGATGCTGAGGTCAAAGCCCCAGACGAAGTCGGCGACGGTGGGCGCCGTTTCCGTGATGACCTGGCCACCATCGCTGATGAGTTGCAGGGCGGCGGGGATTTCCCCGTCGGGGTCGGCGTAGGCCACTTCAAAGATCACGGCGCCGGTGTTGGGGATTTCCGTCCCCATCCACGTGCCGTTGGCTTTGAGGTAGAGGTCGGTGTTGGCGTCTTCGGTGGCGAAGGTGCGGCGCGCGCGCAAGGCTTCCAGCAAGTCGGCCTTCCTGAGGGCGGCCATCCACACGCCGGTGCGATGGGGCGTGTTCGTTCCCCAGTAGGTGGAGTGGGTGTCGGCGTTGTTCGTCGCCCCGACTTTCCAGCCGTAATCCAGCGAGCGGATGTATTCGTCCTCGGAGAAGGCGTAGGACGCGCCGCTGCCGTTGCCCACTTCTTCCAGGCGGGCCGTATCGCCCACTTCGGGATGATAGGCCCAGTCGTTGAAGTTGATCCAGCCGGGGTGATTGAACTGCATCACCGTGCCGGCGTCATCCAACGCCACGGTGCCGGTGATCGCCAGCCAGGGGTAGAAACCCTGTACGGTGACGCCGGCTTCCAGGTTGGGGGTGTAATCGCAATAGGCGCAGCCGGTATTGGTGCGCACGGCGTGGCGGACGGTGTTGTAGACGTTGATGTGGCCTTCCGCGCCCTGGGTGTACTCGAAGCCGCGCAGTGCGACGAAGGTACCGTCCACCGTCGCTGCATTGACGGCGCTGAGGATGTCGCCCCACTCGCTATCGTCGATAGCGTAGGAGTGGTCGGTGATCGCCATGAAGTCGAATCCGGCAGCGCGCCCGGCGGCGAGGGCTTCGGTCGGCGTGCCGGAGCCGTCGGAATAGGAGGTGTGGTTGTGGATGTCGCCGTGATA
This sequence comes from Anaerolineae bacterium, assembly GCA_035415725.1. Lineage (GTDB taxonomy): Bacteria > Chloroflexota > Anaerolineae > B4-G1 > SLSP01 > DSWT01. Next base: position 96,518 of record DAOOGN010000002.1, read on the forward strand.
GGCGGACATCGGCGGTTCCACGGCAGTCTCGAAGTTCCACGTACTCGGCGTGCCGAGGGTGTTCCCGGCCCAGTCGGCCACATCCGCCGCTACGGTCGCTGTGTAACGCGCGGTGGGCAGCAGGTTGGAAGACGGGTTTAGGGTGACGACAAAGGCGGTCGCATTATAGCTCAGGGCGACGGGAACTGCGCCGTAAGGCCCGGTGAGGGTGAAATGGCCGGGGAGCGTCGCCGGATCGAGCGCCTCGGAGAAGGTGACGACGACGTTGACGGAAAGCGGCACGTCGGCGGCGTCCGGGGCGGGGGCGCGCCCGGTGATGGTGGGCGCTGTTGTGTCCTCATCGCCGGTGGTGAAGCTCCACACGTAATCCGCCGCCATGGGGATACCGTGCGTTGCCTCGATGCCCGTGGTGAGCGTGGCGGTGTAGCGCGTCTGGGCGTCGAGTGCGGTGGCGGGCTCGAAGGCGGCGGTGCGCGTTCCGGCGTCGTAGCTGACCGCGCCCTCAACCGGACCGAGCGCGTCTTCCAGCGTGAAGGTCTCCGTCGTTACCGTCGCTGCGTCCAGCGCCTTGCTGAACGTCGCGGTGATAGGGAAGTAGGGATACACGTCGCTCGCATCGGCGGCGGGATACGTTGCCGTGACCTGCGGCGGGAGCATATCCCAGATGTCGCTTTGGTAGCGGGGCATGACTTGCCGCGTGCCGTTGTAGTTGCCCACAAAGCCGATGATGGTCAGTTGTTGCCCGCTGGTGTAGCCGCGCAGGTCGATGGCGGTGTCCTTATCCACAAACACCTGCACCCCGCCGGAACCATCGTTGATGCTGGTGACGGTGAAATCGCTCGCGCCGGGCGCCGGCGGCGTTCCGCTCCAGGTGGCTGCACCGGTCACGCGGACGAGCCAGCCTTCATTGGCGGCGACGGCGCCGGTCGTGAGAGATAGCGGGTCGGGCGGCGTGCCACTGCCCAGGTTGGCGATGCCGGTCATCGGGTCTATTTCCAGCAGGCCGTTATAGAGCTTGAGCGTTCCGGTGACACGCACAGTATCACCAAGTGAAATAGCCGGAAGCGTTGTCCCGCCGGTGTAGATGTACAGCCCGCCGGTGTCGTCCTGAATCACGAAGGCGTTGCCGCGATAGATGCCCGGCGGCACCGTGACCTTTCCCTGGATGGAGCCATTCCACCCCGCGCCGGCCGCACGCGCCACTGCAATTGGCGTAACCCCGGCCCCTAGCACGGCGGTGTTCACTGCCGAACCGGTTTCGGGCGTGAGCCAGTTGGAGGCCCAGGCCGCGTACGAACGGTTGCTGAGCATGGCCGACTCGGTGGGCGCGGTGACAAAGATGGTGACGGTGAGTGCTGTATCGTGCGCGAGGGTCGTCTCCGTCCAGGTAATCGTGTGCGTGGCCGCGTCCCACGTCCCTGCCGGAACGGCGGAGGCGAAGTCCGCATCGAGCGGCAGCGTATCGCTTACGACGAGGTCGTTCAACTGCGTGGCGGTCTGATTTTCTACTACGAGCGTGTAGCTGAACACACTTCCCGCTGTTGTGGTGGCAGGGCCGGTCTTGCTGACCAGCAGACCGGTCGGCGTTCCGGGAACCACGTCGCCGGCGTCGCGCGGTTCGATTTTGAAGTTGCTGTTGGCATAGTTGAGCATCCCGCGTACTGTACTCAGGAAGTCGCCGAGGGATGGCGTGTAGACGTAGCCCAAATCGTTCACGCGCACAGAAGCCCCGCCGTCGGTCACACTCCATTCACCGTAGCCCAGATTGGCGCCGTCTACTGTCACGTCGTTGACTTCCACCAGCACGCTTTCGTAGCTCTCGGCGGTTGCCGATTCCGTTGCGATGTCACCGACATCCGCTATGGAGGCGGCGTAAGGCGTGTTGCCCGAACTGAGCACGGTGAACGAGGAACCAGTCAATTCGGTCATGTTGAAATATTCGTCCACCGTGCCGGTCACGCTCAACTCGTCACCCATAGCGGGTTTCGCGCCGCCGCTGCCGGTGTAGATGTAAAGGCCGTGCCAGGGGCCGGCGGCGTCGGCAATGGCATAGCCGACCGGGTACACGGCGTAGACGACGCCCTCCACCGTGGCCGGATAGCCATCGCACAGCGAGTTGCCGCTGCTATCCCGGTTCGATTGAATCTTCTCGATGGAACCACAATCATTGACAACGGTAGAGACGGCGGAACCGGAAGTGGGCGTGACCCACTCGATGGCCCAGGCCGCGTAATCGGCGTTGGAGACAGCGCCCCAGGTCGTCGGCGCGGTGACGGCGAGGGTGTAGGTGAGCGTGGCGGCGTCGGCGAACGTGGCCTGCGTCCAGGTGATCGTGTGCGAGGCTGCGTCCCACGTCCCGGCAGGATCGGAAGAGGCGTAACCTACATCAATGGGGAGCGTGTCGCTGAGGACGACGTTAGTGAGCAGGCCACCGGTGGCATTCTCCACGGTGAGGGTGTAAGTGTAGGACGCGCCGGGCAGCACGGCGGCGGGACCGGTTTTGGCGACGATGAGAGCGCCGCCGGGCATACCACAACTATGCGTCGGTGAGGCGCTGTGGCGAGGTGTAGGCGCTCCGGTGCTGAAATCGGCGGCGTTGTTGTCGGTATCTGTACAACCTTCGGCCGCGCGAAGCGCTGCTGTGGTGTTGGTCAGGGCTGGTGCGGGTCCGCTGCCTTCGTAACAGTTGGCGCTGCCGTAACCGACCATGTCCATCAAGCCGGTTGGACACGCGCCGCTGAGCGCGGTTGTGCTATTCACTAGCGCGACTTTGCCGTTGCTGCTGCTCATCGCAATGGTCCCAGTCGCATCGGGCGTCGGCAGTGGCGTCGTTCCTCCTGTCCCTTGTGCTTCTTGAACCAGATAGTATTCACCGGGTCCGATAGATCTGGAGAGGTTGGTAACTTGCCATGAGGTTCCTGTGGAAGAGGCGTACTGTACCGACCACCCTGCCAGGTCTACAGTGGCAGCGCCAGCATTAAACAGTTCAATGAAATCGTGGGTGTATGTGGCACCAGAGTTGCCGCCGCCGCCATACACCTGGCTGATACGAATGTCATTGGCCTGCGGTGCGGCTGCGACCGGCGTCGTCGGCATTCCCCAGCCGGGGAGCATACCGACGATCCATGCCATGGTGAGTAGAATCCTTCCTAGTCTGTGCATTTTTTCCTCCGTTTATGGATCGAGTTAAGTTGAGACCGGCAAGTAACCGGGTAAGTCTTATGTCCAGATGGGACGCAGGTATTATAGCGCCCAACGGAATATGGGCAATAGCTCAATGGGTATCGGGTCAATGATGGGGAAGTGCGCGGGGCGGCGGTGGCTCGGGCGGGAAGACTTTAGTGCAGTCACATAGATCCCTGAGGATGCGTTTTTCTTGACGGATTGGGCTGCCACGCTACCATGGGGGTTGATGAGTAACGTTGCCGTGCGGTTGATTTCGCTGATTATGCTGCTCCAGTCGCGCCCCATGTGGAAGGTCGCCGATCTCGCCGACGAGTTGGGCGTCTCCGAGCGCACCGTCCACCGCTATATGGGAATGCTGGAAGAGTTAGGCATCCCACTCTATTCTGAGCGCGGCCCTTACGGCGGCTTTGCTCTGGTGCGCGGCTATAAACTTCCGCCGTTGATCTTCACGGCGGAAGAAGCCACCGTGCTCTACATGGGCGCGAATCTGGTCGGCGAGGTGTGGGGGCAGACATACAAGGACGCGGTCACGGCAGTCACGGCCAAACTGGACAATGTGCTGCCCGACGATCTGCGCCAGGATGTAGCCAGCGCGCGCCAGAGCCTGGTCATCAGCGGGTTGGCGGCGCGGGATTATCGTCCCTGGGAACCAACGATTCATACCCTGCGCAGTTGCATCATCGGACGGTGCTGTGTGCGCATCGTGTATCAGGATTTTTCCCTCGAAGAGACCTGCCGCGACGTTGAGCCTTATGCGCTCACTTTCCATAGCGGATTGTGGTATCTGGCGGGCTTCTGCCGCCTGCGCCAGGCTATGCGCACTTTCCGTGTGGACCGCATCCAGCAGGTTACGCCGTTGAAAATTTCCTTTACCATCCCCCGCGATTTCTCGGCGCGCGATTATATCGTCCAGGCGCTGAGTTTTGAGCAAAATTACACCGTCGTTGTCGATGTTGCGGCCGGCGTTGCGCCGCACATCCGCGAGCGTTACGGCCATTGGATGGAACTCATTGAGCATGACGATGGTTCGGTCACGGCGCGGTTTGGCGCGTCCACGCTGGAATGGGCCACAGGCTGGGTGCTCAGCTACGGCGAGGCCGTGCGGGTGCTCGAACCGGCGGAACTGGTCGCCCGGGTGCGCACCGCCGCCGGGGCCATCCTTCGCCAGTACCCGTAGGATGGCCTTGAAGCGCTCGGCCTCGCTTCCGCGCCAACGTTGCAGGGCTCACACGGCTTTTCAGGGTGATGATGACAAGGGGTCAGCGGGCGGGTGACGGCAGACCGTCTCCTTCCGTCAGACGTGAAGCGCCGCGCGCCGGTAGCCAAAATACGGCTGAAACTGGCGTCATCCTGGTTCACCGGGCTTGCCGAAGTTGGAAGTTCAGGTAGCATGAAAGTATCTATCGTGCCCAACGTTCATGGCTTAAAGGCGTGAAAGGATGGTGCCCCATGGAAAAGTCTCGCTTGCTGGTGATGGGGAACGAGTACACGGCGGTCCACGATGTCGTTGCCGGGTTGCGGGCTGCCGATTACCAGGTGGAGGGTGTAGTGACGCCGATGGAAGCGTTGGCCGATCATCCCACATGGGCGGCGGCGCCGGCGGCGATCGTGATCGATGTGGCGCCCGACAACGCGCTCGCTAGCCTGCAAGTCGTCGAAAAACTCCGCGCCGGCCTCGATACGCCGATTCTCTATCTCGCTTTTGCCGCGGATGCGCTCCTTTTGCAACGCGCCGGTCTCACGGCACCTTCCGGCTATCTTCTCAAACCCCTTCAGGCGGACGAGTTGTGCCGCGCCGTCGCCGAGATGTTGTACCGGCATGCCAGTGAGAAAAAGCTGGCCGAGCGTGAGGCAAGTTATCGCGGCCTTTTCGAGGATGCGCCTTTCTCGGTGTGGGAGGAAGATTTCAGCGCCGTCAAAGCCTATCTCGACGGGCTGGGCATGTCGGTAGAGGAGTTGGAGAGCTGCCTGCGTCACAACCCGGATGTGGTGCAGCATTGCGCTTCCCTCGTCAAAATCGTGAATATCAACCAGGCTTCGGCGGTGTTGTTCGGTGCTGCGGATAAAACCGCACTGTTGCCGGGGCTGGAGAAACTGTTTGTCGAACAATCCCTGGCCGTTTTTGCCGATGAACTGATCGCCTTTTCCCGCCGGCAACAGCGTTTCGAGAGCTATATTGTGGGGCGCAAGCTGAACGGCGAATTGATGGACACACTGTTCCAGGCGACCCTCGTCTCCGGTTATGAGGATACGTGGGGCAAGGTGTTTATCACGGCCACCGACATCACGGCGCGCAAGGCGGCGGAAGAGGCACTGTTGCAAGAGCATCGGTTGCTGCGCGCCGTGGTGGACAATCTGCCCGACGCGATCTATGTGAAAGACCTGCAAGGGCGCAAAACACTGGCGAACCGGGCGGACCTGGATAACATGGGCATCGCTACGGAAGAGGAAGTATTGGGTAAGACCGATGCCGACATTTTCCCGCCGGAGGTAGCGGCGCACTTCGATACCATTGATCAGCAGGTGTTCAGCACGGGGAAACCGCGGCTCAACCATGAGGAATTCCTCTGCAACCGCGAGGGGCGGTGTGTCTGGTTGCTCAGCTCCAAACTGCCGCTCAGGGATTCAGCGGGACAGGTGGTCGGACTGGTGGGCATCGGTCGTGACATCACCGAGCGCAAACGCATGGAACTGGAACGCAATTTGACTATGGCGTTGCTGCACGTGATCAATGAGAAAGAGGATGTGCTCGATCTCATTCGCGCCGTCCTGGACTTGCTGCAGCACGAGTTGGACTATGAAGCCATAGGCGCGCGTCTCCGGCAAGGGGGTGATTTTCCGTACTACGAGACGCGGGGATTTCCGCCTGAGTTTGTGGAGGCCGAAAGTTCACTGTGCGGGATCGATCAGCGGGGCGAGCTGCTGCGCGACAGGACGGATAATCCCGTGTTGGAATGTGTATGTGGCGATATCCTCTGCGGGCGTTTTAATCCGGCATTGCCGTTCTTTACCGCGCATGGCAGCTTTTGGACCAACAGTACCACCGCCTTACTGACTTCGATGCGTGAAGCAGACCGGCCGGCGCGCCTGTGCCGTTACTGCAACGGCGCCGGCTATGAATCCGTAGCGCTGATCCCTTTGCGCGCCGGCCCCGAGATGCTGGGATTGTTGCAGTTCAATGACCGGCGTCCGGGGCGTTTCAATGCCCAAACGGTGGCTTTGTTGGAGCGTCTGGCCGACAGTCTGGCTACTGCGATTGCCCACCGGCGCGCTGAAGAAGCGCTGCGCGAGAGCGAAGCTCGGTACCGTGCCCTGGTTGACGCAACGACCGATGCGATTTACGGGCATTATGTGAGCGCGGATGGTCTGCCTGGACAGATCTTTGAGGTAAACGAGGTGGCGTGCCGGATGCTGGGGTACACACGCGAGGAATTGCTGCGCATGGTGATCCCCGAAGTTGATGCACCTGACTCCGACGTGGATACCCGGGCTGTGGTACGCGAATTAAAAGCGGGCAAGGATGTGCTGTTTTCGCAGACACATCTCACGCGCGATGGGCGACATCTGCCGGTGGAAGTTCACGCGCGCATGGCGACATACAAAGGGAGACTGGCGATTTTCTCGACGGTACGAGATATCAGCGAACGGCAACGCGCTGAAGCGGAGCGCCGGCAGGCGGAAGCGGCGCTCAAACGTAGTGAAGCGACGTTGCGCAGCATCTTCCGCGCCGCCTCCATCGGCATCGGCCTGGTCTCTAACCGCATCCTCTTGCAGGTGAACGATCACATTTGTGAGATGACGGGATACACATCCGCCGAACTGATCGGGCAAAACGCCCGTATGCTCTATCCCACCGCTGAAGATTTCGAGCACACCGGGGTGGAAGGATATCGTCAGATCCATGAAGGCGGGACCGTCACCGTTGAAACGCGCTGGCGACGCAAGGATGGCGAGATTCTTGATGTGTGGCTCAGTTCGACGCCTCTTGATCCGACGGACCTGGATGCCGGGGTCACGTTTACCGTTTTGGATATTACCGGGCGCAAACGGGCCAGGCGCGAGCGCGAGCGTTTGCTGGATCAAGTGCAAGAACAGACCCGGCAGATGCAGCAGATCATGGACACGGTTCCCGAAGGCGTCGTGCTGCTGGACGCTGCACTGCGCCTGCTGCTGTGTAACCCCTCCGCCGTTACCTATCTGCCGATTTTAACGTCCACGCCGACCTGGGAAGCCGGGCAAATGTTGACCCAGCTTGGCGGACATCCCCTGGCCGAACTGCTCAGCCCGCCGCCCCATGGGTTGTGGCATGAAGTGAACGTAAAGCAGTTTCATTTCCAGATCACCGCACGCGCCATCGAGACTGACCCGATGCGGGGTGGTTGGGTGCTGGTGATTCGCGATGCGACCGAGGAACATGCCTTTCACGAGACGGTGCAGCGCCAGGAGCGACTGGCAACGGTGGGACAGCTCGCCGCCGGCATCGCTCACGATTTCAACAACATCCTGGCAGGAATCGTGCTCTACAGTCAAATGTCCCTGCGGACGCCGGGCCTTTCGCCTCAACTGCAAGAGCGCCTGACGATCATCACAGACCAGGCGCACCGCGCCGCTACCCTTATCAACCAAATTCTGGACTTTAGTCGCAGTTCTGTCTTGGATCGTTTGCCGTTGGACCTCGTCCCCTTGTTGAAAGAACAGGTTAAGCTGTGGGAACGCACGCTGCCGGAAAGCATCCAGGTCACGTTCACCTACGACGTGGATGCTTACATCGTCAATGCCGATCCAACACGGATGCAGCAAGTGTTTATGAACCTGGTGCTCAACGCGCGTGATGCCATGCCGGAAGGCGGAAAGCTCTGCATCGATCTAAAGCGTTGGCATTTTGCCACAGCAAAACAGACGCCGCTGCCCGATATGCCGCCGGGGGATTGGGTGGAGGTGTCGGTGACGGACACCGGCGGGGGTATTCCCGATCATGTTTTGCCTTATATCTACGATCCCTTCTTCACGACTAAACCGGCAGGCAAAGGCACCGGCCTGGGATTATCGCAAGTGTACGGCATCATCTCCAGCCACGCCGGCTACATTGATGTCAAAACGCAGGTAGGGGTAGGAACGACGTTTACTCTGTACTTGCCGGCGCTGGCGTTGCCGGAATCGCCGCCGCCCGTCGTCTTCGACGATCTCCCTATGGGCCACGGCGAGACGATTCTGGTGGTCGAAGACAACGCCGCTGCGCGCGCGGCCATCGTCGCCAGCCTGGAACTGCTCAACTACCATGTCTTAGAAGCGGCCAATGGAAAGATTGCGCTGGAAGTTTTCACCGCGCACCGTGAGGATATTGCCGTGGTGTTGACCGACCTGGTGATGGCGGAAATGGGTGGCAAGGCACTAGCTCAGGCGTTGCGCCGTCAGGACCCGGCGGCACGCGTTGTCGTGATGACCGGACATCCGTTGACGGAGGAACGCGAGGCTCTGCGCGATATAGGCGTACTGGCGTGGATTCAAAAGCCACCGGAGCTGGCGCATCTTGCCGAGGTGATGCTAGATGCCTGTTCAGGTGCAGCACACTTTGACCCTTAAGGCGCCACTTCAGCCTGACAGCGCGTCGCCATCTCTCGCGCGGCGTCGAGCAGCATCTTTGTATCCAGCCCCACGGAGATGAAGCGGAAGCCTTGCGCGACACGCTGCGCCACTTCGCCGGAGAGTTACAAACTTTTTACCATCGGCAGCGTCAACAGCGCGTGGGGGACGATGAGCACGTCCAGTACGCTTCCCAAATCCGCGACGACGATCCGCCATGCCTCTTCCATGGTCTGCGCCGGAATCATTTTGCACGCGGTGACGATCTCCGGACATTCGCTGCCGACGATGATGACGTGGCATTGTTCCAGGACTTTTGCCATGACAAACGCGCGCTGGCCGCCGGGAGGGTAGCCATTGGCGCGCGCCTCGTCGAGGATGGAGGGCACGTCAGGGGCGTCGCGCATGGCGGCCAGAAACCGCTGTTCACCGACGCCTGCGCCCGCGCCTTCCTGACAACGCGCCGGCGTGATGTAATAGCCGCCCGGTCGCACGACCGGCGTCGGCGCAAAGTGCAAGTATGAAGGAGCACGGCTGGCCTGGTAGAGATTGACGTCTTTGGGAAAGCCTACGCCGCCAATGGCGACATCGACCTGCTGGGGAATGGCTACCTCGTACATAGCCCGTGCAAACTCGACCAGACGCCGGTGTGTTTCGACCGGCTCGCCGGCCATCACACACACGACGTGCCCGTCGTCATCCAGCACGGCGTTGATGATGAAGCGTAGCCCGGCGCGTAACGCTGCTGCGGTGATGGCTTCGTGAAAGGGGTTGCCCTCGATTTGTCCCAAACGGGTGTGAGGATCGTCTATAAAGCGTGGACTGTGGCTGTAGGCGATTAACGCCTCGCCTGCTGCGCCGACGGCGACCGTCTTGCGCCCGCCCGAATATCCGGCATATTGATGCGGCTCGACGATCCCTGTAGCGATGAGGACATCCGCCTCATACGCGGCTCTGTGCACGGAGAGCGGGATGCCGTTGACTGCACCCAAATCGACCAACGCGGCGGGGTTTTGCGGTTCATTATCGATCACCCGGTAGTGGTCGACTACCGCCTGACCCAGCCTGGCAACCTTCTCGGCGTGAGTGCTCGGACGGTGCATGCCGATTCCACACAAGAGGGTGATGTCTTTGTTGTCCACCCCGGCCTGTTCCAGCTCACGCAAAAGGGGCGGAATCAGCACAGGGTCAGGGCAGGCGCGGGTGCTGTCGGTGAAGACGATGCAGACGGTATCGCCTGGGCGGGCCAGGTCGCGCAACGGTGGCACATTCACCGGTTCGGCCAGGGCGGCCTCTATGGCCGCCGGTACGTTTTCCAGGGGCGGCAGTCGTTTGGATTCAACCAGCCGTCCGCGCATACCGGGGAGCAGGTTAAATTCGAGGGTAGTGGTGCTGTAGGGAACGCGATAGGGTATCATAGAGTCCTGCGTCGGGCAGTCTTTCGCCAATGTATTCAGGCATGCACGACAGCGCATCCGCCCATCCTGTCCATCACGTCGCCCCACGCCGGTCCCCCGTGGACGGATGAACCGTCGGCCGTCGCTATTCGCTCCTGGCGACAAACTTTAACGTGACGGCGCCGCGGGTCAGAGCCTTGAATGTCTCACGGATGGTGTCTGTTAATTGCCCGGTTTCCAACCACTCGCGCGTCCGTTCGTTGGGCGCTTCAACCGTTAGGATGCCATCTTCTAAAGCGATTCCCACCGTGGCCTCCAGGAATTTAAATTTACTGCTGCGCATCTTGGTTCGTAGCTCCTGCAGTGTCGCCTCCCACAATTCACGTGCCGAGAGGGTGGGGGTGTCTTTTTTGATGGGTGAAGTGCTCTTCTCTATGTCTTCCGCTTCTTCCGGCGCCAGCATGCTGAGGGGCAGCGGGGGAACGCCTTGCAGTAACCGTTCCAGTACTGTCTTGAAACGCGCCGGCGGCTCCAAATGCGTCATCGCCCGCCCCACCGCGATCCAGTCGGCGACGGCGTCGGCGCCATTATCGACCACGGCGCGGCGCACCAGAACCAGGTCCGGGACGGCGTCCATTTCCCGCGCAAAGCTAATTAACGCCTGAAAGGCGCTCTCAAGCCCGGGGCGCAGCGGGGGGATTTTGCCGGCTATATCTTCCCCCGGCACAGGAGGCTTGATCTCACACTTAAGATTCAGCACAAAGTCGGTGGTCGGGTCGCCGGCTTGATCCAGCAGCAGATAGCCGGCGTCGACACATTCGCGGAGCGCTTTTCCGATAGCGCCGGGGGCTTTAATGCCGCTCTTCTCTTCAAATTGCGCAAGCGTAATATGAATGGGGATCACCCGTCCGCTTTCCACATCCCCGCCCCACGTTTGGCGCAGCGCGACACACAGGACTTTCCATGCATCTGAAGAGAGCGTCGGCATAACCTGGTCGAAAAGGGTATTACGAACGGCTGTGAATTCCATATACGGATTACAGAACGGTCTTTCACTCACAAGGCACCTCCTCAGACAATAGTCTCGTAATCGTTAGTCTGTATCTATTCAGGCCGGTCAACCTGGCGCAGCAACTTATTCCCTATAGTAGGTTTTGCACGAATTTTGGTATGCCAAGGACTCTTGGATGACGAGATAGGCATGTTTCTATAAGTCCATCCCCCCTGCCCTCTTCCCCCAGGAAAGGTGATTTTTGTAGAGGGTGTGGCGGGCGGCTTGAGACCTGTCAGCAACTGGGTTAAGTATACGGCAACATGAGCGGTCGGTCAATGGCACAGACGACAAAGGATATAGTGCCAATGATGGGGAGACGCTGTGGCCGGCCTCTGACCGTGCCCGCCTATGCCCGGCGGTGGCTCGGTCGGAGACCGGCCACAGCTCTTCAGACACCATGATCAAATGAAGTCTTCTTTTTTCAATGTATCTACAGGACTTACGCAAGCCTGGCTCGAATCAAGCGGCGGGGGATTTGTAGTGACGCCTTCAGGCGTCTCTTAGGAGCTAAGAACGGCTAAAGCCGTCACTACAAACGGAAATTTGCGTAAGTCCTCTCTATTCAGGCTAGTAAACCTGACGAAGCCACTTATTCCATACCAGGTTTGGCGTAGACTTTAGCCCTGAATTTGTAGTCTTTTGGGGAGGGGTTCACAAGGCGAATTTTTCAACGCTGCGGAAGTGTCAACCCCTTTCGTCCGGAAAATAAATACCCCATTCCCTTTGGCCCCAAAAATACGGTATAATGATCAGGTTGAACATCACGACAAGGAGAGGAACCGGTGGGAAAACATTTCGGAAATAGTATTTTGTGCGCCAGGAAAGCGCGTCTCATGGCCGTAGTGCTTATCGGCATCGGCCTCGCGTTCGGCGTAGACGCGGTGGCCTCGGCGCCTGCTCTTCAGGAGCCGCCCTTCTCTTACGCCAATGGGCGGTTTGGATTTGGGTGGACCAGGAAGGTGTCGAATGTGCAGGCGCGCGGCTGGCCGGCCTACCTCAATGCCGGCTGGTACTGGGATTGGGCGGCGCGGGGCGCGACACAACTGCCGCCGCTCCAATATGTGCAAACCGTGCGGCTCTCGCCTGTCAAGAGCGGCAATGTTCAGATTGGTTATACGGCCAGCCCCACCGGCACCGTGCTGCTCACCGCCATTGCCCAACAACTGGGAGCCACCTGGTTCATCGGTAACGAACCCGATTGTAATACTATGGACAATATGCGCTCCGAGTGGTACGCGCGCGCCTATCACGATCTGTATTATCTTATCAAGAACGCCGATCCGACGGCCAAAATTGCCGCCGGCAACATCGTGCAGCCCACGCCCCAGCGCTTTCTGTACCTGGACCGCGTCCTGGCGGAGTATCAGACGCGCTATGGCGAACCGCTCCCGGCGGATCTGTGGAGTATCCACAGCTACATCCTCTGCGAGACATGTTATCCCGTTCCCCCCCATGTTCCCGGTGAGCCGGCGTGGGCATGGGGAGCATGCTTTGTCCCCGATTGGCCCAGCCAATCTCAGTCAGCCTTTATTGGGACATTTTACTCCGTGTACGATCACTGGGACATCGATATCTTCGCCGAGCGTATTCGGACATTTCGCCAATGGATGTACGACAACGGTTATCGCTATCATCCGCTGGTCATCCCGGAATATGGCGTGCTTTTTTATGAAGGATTGGTGTACAGTGGCGCCACCTACGACGCAAAGAGTCGGGAGTTCATGTACGCCGGCTTTGATTGGATGCAGTCCGCCCGCGACCCCGTTACCGGTTATCGTCCAGACGACGGGCGGTTGGTGCAGGGATGGGCATGGTTCAGTCTCGACCACGGAGACTATCCAGGGGGCACGCTCTTCGATCCGTATACTTACCAACCGACGACAATGGGCCGGGACTATGCCGCCTATACGGCGCAGGTCACGCCTACCGTGGATTTGCTGACGTTCGACCCCTACGTCACCACCCCTGTCACCGAGGCAGGGACGCCGGTCACGGCCACCGTCCACTTCACTGTTTCCAATGCCGGGAACATCGCGTTCGATAGTTCAGTTGTCGCCAAATTGATCGGTAACTCACCGGTCAGTCCCACCTACTATACCGTGATAGGGGCCAGTACGCTAGGCCAACTGGCGTGTTGTGGTGGCTATGATACGGTGGCGCTTCCCTGGCCCAATTACATCGTCGGCGAGGATTACGATTTCTATGCCACCGTTCTGGAGACAGACTTAAATATCACCCACGTTTGGACAACGGCCTATACGGATACGGCTACGCCGGTTACTGCCACCCTCTACACCACCGTCAGTAACCGGGGCTACAAGGACATAGGTGAACCACTCACAGTCACGTTCTTTTATAACACCAGCATCTCCATCCCGCTCGGCAGCATGGTCATTCCTGAACTTGGCTGTTGTGGGAATGAACAAACCGTTGCCATCTCATGGCCTAATCTCACCGATGGTTATTATCCATTTTGTGTGACGGCGACGACCACGCAACTTCAAAGTGGACCCGTGTGCGTTGACCTGTGGATCAATCCGCGCACGATCTACCTCCCGCTGGTCGCTAAAAATTACTAGTGTGGTACAGGCAAAAAACAACGAGCGGCCACGGCGTTGAAGTGGCCGCTCGTTTTAACTGTAACCGTGATACGGTTTGAACAATTGCCCCACACTGCGACCGCTGTGCACGCGCGTGATGACACTGGCCAGTAAAGGGGCGACCGAGAGCACCGTCAAATTGGGCAGATTCTCTCGGGCTCCGGGACGCAACGGCACCGAATTCGTCGTCACGATTTCCTTGATCGGCTGGGCACGTAGCGAATCAACAGCGGGACCGGAGAAAACTGCATGGACAAAACAACAATATACGTCTCCGGCGCCGGCTTCCTTCATCACCTGGATGTCGTCGCACATCGTTCCGGCTGTATCCACTTCATCGTCGACGATGATGACGTCTTTCCCCCGGACATCCCCAATCACGGTGAGCGCTGCCGTGCGATCCGCAACGCGACGTTTCTCCACGAAGGCCACCGGCAAATCGAGTTCCTCGGCAAAGACCCGCGCCTTTTTGGCGAATCCCAAATCGGCGGACACCACCACAGCGTCCTGCAAATCTTTCTGGCGCATATAGTCGGCCAGCAAAGGGAACGCCGTCAGAGCGTCGCCGGGGATGCTGAAGAAGCCTTGAATTTGCCCGGCATGAAGATCCAGTGTTATATAGCGATCCGCCCCGGCAGCCTGAATCATATCGGCCACCAGACGTGCGGTAATCGGTACCCGCGGCTGGTCCTTTTTGTCGGAACGGCCATAGGCCAGGTAGGGGATGACGGCCGTCACGCGACCCGCCGAAGCGCGTTTCAGCGTATCGATGAAGATCAGCAGTTCCATCAGATTGTCGTTGACCGGCGCCGACGTCGTCTGAATCACAAAAGCGTCCTGCTCCCGGACGCTTTGGTATAATCGTACAAACGTATTGTCGTTGGCGAATTTGCGCGCTTCACGTCCGCCCAGAGGTACCTCAAGATCGGCGCTGATCTCTGCCGCCAGGTCGGGGCAGCCGTTGCCGCTGTAGAGAACAATCTTCCCATACTCCTGAAGCTGCGCCATACTGCACCTCCACACGACTACCGGACTATGCAACTACTGGACTCACTCGTCGAGCTGTTCTCCCATGCCGGAAAGGTGACACGTGTCGTTCAGCTTGAGCAGGGTGTAGTCCTGACCGTCAAATTCGATGAGGTTGATCGCGCCGGTATCCTGTCCCAGATGCCAGAAGCGCTCGTTGCCGAGGCCCAGGATGCCCAATAAGAGCAGCCGATTGACCACCGTGTGCGCGACGATCACCACCGTGCCGTTGGCATGCCGC
Organism: Anaerolineae bacterium; assembly: GCA_035415725.1. GTDB lineage: Bacteria > Chloroflexota > Anaerolineae > B4-G1 > SLSP01 > DSWT01. The sequence goes on from DAOOGN010000002.1 coordinate 111,605, forward strand.
TCCATGATCTCCTTCAGAGCGCCCAACGCGCGAAGCTGCACGGCCGGCACGGTCTCGCCGCCGGGGATGGGGGCGTCCTGCGGATGGGCGTACCACAGTTCCAAAGCCTCCGTCCAATGTTGCGCGCGGAGTTCCTCAGGGGTGTAGCCTTCCCACGCGCCATAGTCGATATCCAACAAGCCGGGATGGACGCGCTCGTGGAGACGAAAGGGTTGGGCGATCTTCTCCGCCGTCTGACGGGCACGCATGAGCGGGCTGCAATACACGGCGTCCGGCGTCCAGTGCGTAGCGATGTAGCGCGCCGTTGCCTCGGCCTGCGCCAGGCCTGTCGCATCCAGGGCGATATTGGCGCGCCCGCGGAAACGGTCTTCCAGATTCCAGGCCGTTTGCCCATGCCGGACGAGAACCAGCGTAGTGCGCATTATTTTACCGTTTCACCAGCAGGCGCGTCCCACAATTTACGCAGAGCGACGCTTGCGGCTCGTTGAGGAAGCCGCAATTCGAACATACAATCGGCTGCGCTTCCGCCAACGATCCACGACACGCCTGACAGATGGACGCGCCGATAGGATTAGGCGTGTCACAGTAGGGGCAAATCACCGTCTGTAGAGCCGCTGCCGTCCCGCGACCGCTGCCCCGGCTCTGGCAGTATTCGTCCACGGCCTTCCAGATCTCCGTGCGCAGGCCCAACCAGCGCACGTTGCGCGCGATGTCGTCCAGTTCCCCCAACAAGCGCATGGGATTCATCCATCCCATGACGCCGGTCTTCGCCAGGTCTGCCGCCACGCCTAGCCAGGGCTGCTCGCTCACTGCCACGGTGACGCCGGTTTCAGTGGGGGTGATGTGCACCGTCACTGCCGTATGGGGATCATTCTGTTCTACATTACGGCTTTGTATCTGCGCCACGACCCTTCCGGCTTCGCCGCGTAGCGATTGCGCCCGGGTTTCACCTTGATCGAAGCGCAACACCAACGTGCGAGCCATATCCTCGGCACTGATCTTGCCGTGGTACAATCGCTGTTCAACTTTATCTGCCATAGGCGCCTTTAGCCTTTACCCAAGTTGTACAAAATCCTCGGCGGGGATCACAAAAATCGTGGCCTTGTGCTCGCCAGGCTGATCGGGAGCGTGGCAGGTTCTCTCAATGCAGCCGAAAACCTTATCAATGTCAGCTTCCTCCACACCGATAAGCAGGGTGACCCGCCCGCGTCGCCAAAACCCCCCCGTGCTGGCAACGCGCGTGACGCGGAAATTGTTCTCGACCAACGCATCGGAGACATCGATGGCATCAGAATCTTTGACAATCGCTATGATCAGTTTCATGATATGCACCTCACAATTGCACAAAGCGCTCAACCGGAAGGATAAAGACTGTCGCGCCGCCTACAGAGGCTTCGATCATCATTGGATAGCCGGGGGTGAGTGATAACTCGACGCCCATCGGCACGTATCGGGTGCACCGTGGACATTGTTCACGCACCACAGAGAAGAATTGGGGCAAGCGCTCATGGGGCAGTCCTATCAACAACGTCACCAGGGCTTCATGGAGAAATCCGCCCACAGCATCCACCAAAGTCACCGGGAAGCCTTCTTTGTTCAAAGTCTGAATTAAGTCCCGTGACTGACTCCCATCCACTATCGCAATCGCCAAACGGTCGATGGTTTCTTGCTGCATAGTCCCCTCCTAACCCGGACGAGTAGTAAGATTGGGTCGTCTCCTCCCAACTCTCACAGTTGCTGTCAGCTCTTCTTTGATTATAATCGGTTTATTGTAACCGGGAAAGTGAAACTCGGATTACACAGTCAAAAGTGCAGGCTACGCCCGTGGATAACCCAACAGAGACCCTTTATGTTCAGCCTGGTGATATTGTACTCTTGATCGGCAAAGACCGCAAGGAGTGCATCTTTTTTGTCGAGCCGGGACGGGAACATCAAACGCATCACGGTGTGCTCTCCCATGATCACATCATCGGCAGACGGTGGGGAGAAACCGTTGAAACGCATCTGGGCTACCCGTACCAGATTCTCCCGCCATCGCTCGAACAGTTGGTGCGTTCCATTCACCGCGCCACGCAGATCGTTTATCCGAAGGAAATCGGCTACATCCTGATGAAGATGAACATCGGGCCGGGAACGCACATCGTCGAGGCCGGCACCGGCAGCGGCGGCCTCACGCTGGCCCTGGCGCGCATGGTCATGCCGCACGGTCACGTCTACTCCTACGAAGTTCGCCCGGAGATGCAGGCCCTGGCGCAGAAAAATCTTGCCAGCCTGGGATTGACGCCCTATGTTACTTTCAAGGTGCGGGATATTGCGGAAGGCTTCGACGAACAGGGGGTGGATGCCGTCTTCATCGACGTGCGTGAGCCGTGGGTTTATTTACCGCAGGTCCATGCCGTGCTCAAAGGCGGCGGTTTCTTCGGCAGCGTGTTGCCGACTGCCAATCAGGTGACGGCGTTGTTACGCTATCTGCAACAGCCGGAGCCAGCCTTTGGCTACACCGAGGTTGAGGAACTCATCCTGCGCCCCTACAAGGCCGTGCCGGATCGCCTGCGCCCTTGCGACCGCATCATTGCCCACACCGGCTATCTCGTCTTTGCCCGCGCCTTGCTCGACGCATGCAACGCGGCACCGATCACCGCCCCGCCGAGCTGCGGCGCAGCCGACTTTACCGACGATGGAGAATAGCCCGCGCTGCTACGACCCCCGAAGCAGAAGCCTGAATCAAGCCGCGTGTCACCCCGGCGCCATCCCCACAGGCGAAGAGACCCGCAACCTCGGTTTCCATCGTCGGGGTCAGATGCAGCCGATTGGAGTAAAATTTGGCCTCTACGCCGTACAACAAAGTGTGGCGTGAATCCACCCCCGGCGCGACTTTGTCCAGCGCCTCCAGCATTTCCAGGATGTCGCGGACATAGCGATACGGCAGTACAAGGTTGAGGTCGCCGGGCGTCGCGCTCGGCAGGGTGGGTTGCACGATGGAACGCGCGAGGCGTTCCGCTGTGGAGCGCCGGCCGGCCTTGAGATCGCCCAACCGCTGCACGAGGATGCCGCCGCTGAGCAGGTTTGCCAGTCGCGCCACACTCTTGCCATACGCAATAGGCTCGTCGAAAGGTTCGGTGAACTGTTTGCTCACCAGCAGCGCAAAGTTGGTGTTGTCCGTCCGCCGCTCGGCGAACGAGTGCCCGTTCACCGTCATCACATCACCGGCGAACTCCGTGCTAACCTCGCCGTAGGGGCACATACAGAAGGTGCGAATCTGATCGTCGAAGGCGGCAGAATAGTAGATGAATTTGGATTCGTACACCAGGCGCGTGATCGGCTCCAGCACCGGCGCCGGCAGCTCAACCCGCACGCCCAGGTCCACCGGATTACGAGCCATGGTCAGCTTCAGGTTTTTCGCCGTCGTTTCCAGCCAGGCCGCGCCCTCGCGTCCCGGGGCGAGGATCACGGCGCCGGCCTCGAGCCGCTCGCCTTTGCGGGTTTCGACGCCGCGCACCTGCCCGTTGTCGGTCAGGATTTTGGCGACATCGGTGCGGGTGCGGATCGTGACTCCCCGCGCCAACAAGGCCTCGCGCATAGCGCGCATCATGTCCACGCAATGCTCCGTCCCGATATGGCGAATGGGCACGGAAACAAAGTGCAGTCCTGCCAGGGTCGCGCGCCTTTCAAGATCTTCGATTTCGTCCGAGTACATTCCATGGACCTTCTCCGGCGCGCCAAACTGTCGATAAATGTCATCGACATAGTGGATCAAGTCTGCGGCCGGCGCGTTCCCCAGGATTTCGGCCAGGTAGCCCCCCACGGCCGGCGACAGCGTGAGTTTACCGTCGGAGAAAGCGCCCGCGCCGCCCCATCCATCGAGGATCGCACAGGGCTTGCAATGGCGGCACACTCCGCCGCGTTCGCGCAGAGGACAGGTGCGCCGGTCGATGTCGTCGCCTTTGTCGAGGATCGCCACACGGAGATGTGGATTCTGGCTCAGTTCCAAAGCGGCGAAGATACCGGCGGGACCGGCACCCACAATCACCACATCAAAATCGTTCACTTGCATACAACCTCCCCCTATCCGTCGGGTATGGAGAAGAAAAGTGTGCAGGGATCAAACAACGAGCAAACAACAATGTAGGTCGGATGGACCATCCGACCTACATCAGTACCCCTGTCAGGATTTGAACCTGAAACCTTTTGGTCCGCAACCAAACGCTCTATCCAGTTGAGCCACAGGGGCTTTATCATCCTTTACGTCTGCTTTGTACAGGCTGGAGTACCCCCGTCAGGATTTGAACCTGAAACCTTTTGGTCCGCAACCAAACGCTCTATCCAGTTG
>DAOOGN010000002.1:116034-118035 GCA_035415725.1 Anaerolineae bacterium
AGCCACGGGGGCGTGACTGATCTAACCCGTCAAGCAGGCGGGGAGGCAGGGATTCGAACCCTGGAGGGAATTATACAACCCCCTAACTGCTTAGCAGGCAGCCCCAATCGTCCACTCTGGCACCTCCCCCGTATAACAAATCTTGTGCCGGCTTTCTTGATATAAAAGTACCGTTTATCATGCTGTGCCGTCCGCCCTGCGCCAGGACGACTGCACGAGCGGAGGGAGTGGGATTCGAACCCACGGTGACTTGCGCCACAACGGTTTTCAAGACCGTCGCCATAGGCCGCTCGGCCATCCCTCCAGCATGAGGGGAATCTCCACTCCTTGCAGCGGGAAGTATACCACGCAACGCCGTCTTGTCAACAAAAACAGGCCTGACAGATTTTCCAAAATCTGTCAGGCCTTGTACTGGTCAACAAGATGCTGGACACGCGGCTAAATTCGTTTCCACCGCTGAGCATGCTGAAGGACGTGTCAGGTCTTTACCGCCGGATAACGTCGATGCCCCCCATCCAGGGACGCAATACGTCGGGAATGACAATCGAGCCGTCAGCCTGCTGGTAGTTTTCCATGAGCGCAATCAGCAAACGCGGCATCGCCAGGCCGGAGCCGTTGAGCGTGTGGACGAAACGCGGTTTGCCGCCGGGCTCGGGGCGGTAGCGGATGTTGGCCCGCCGCGCCTGGAAGTCCGTCACGTTACTGCACGAGCTGACTTCCAGCCACGCCTCCTGACCCGCTGCCCACACTTCGAGATCGAAGCCTTTGGCCGCGCCGAAGCTGATGTCGCCCGTGCAGAGTTCTACGACGCGGTACGGTATTTCCAGCATCTGTAATAGGCCGGCAGCGTGGTGGACCAGCGCATCGAGTTCGTTGAAACTGGTTTCCGGGGTGGTGAACTTGTACATCTCCACTTTGTCGAACTGATGCCCGCGCTTGATGCCACGCACGTCACGTCCGGCGCTCATTTTCTCACGGCGGAAGCACGGCGTGTAGGCCACATAGTTCAACGGCAACTGCCCGGCATCCAGGATTTCATCGCGGTGCAAGTTGGTGATGGCTACTTCCGCCGTAGGCAGCAACCACAGATCGTCCTCTACATCATGATAGAGGTTCTCCTCAAATTTCGGCAGTTGCCCGGCACCTACCAGCATCTCACGTTTGACGACGAACGGCAGGTAGACCTCGGTGTAGCCGTTCTGCCGCGTTTGCACGTCCAACATCCAGAAGAGCAGGGCACGCTGCAAACGTGCGCCCGCGCCCTTGAGCACGTAAAAGCGACTGCCGGCGAGTTTCACCCCGCGCTCGAAGTCAAGGATGTCCAGCGCCGGTCCCAGATCCCAGTGTGGAATGGGCGCAAAGCCTTCCGCCGCAAAGTCGCGCCGTTCACCCCAATAGCGCACCACCACATTGGCGCTCTCGTCGGGACCGACGGGGACACTGTCGTGGGGGATGTTGGGAAGCCACATCTGTTTGGCCTCAAAGGCGGCTTCGACCTCACGCAGTTTTTCCTCTAAAGCAGCCAGCCGCTCACCGACTTCACGCATTTCCACGATACGGGCCTGACGTTCGTCCTTGTCCTTCATCCGCCCGATCTCTTTGGAGACGCGGTTGCGTTCCGCGCGCAGGGATTCGACCTCTTGCAGTATCTCGCGGCGCTGCACATCCAGCGCGTAGACTTCATCCGCCAGCGCGGGGTGATCGTTGCGCTTGCGCAGTGCCTCCCGCACGCGGTCCGGTTCATTACGAATGAGTTCGATATCCAGCATACGTTCTCTCCCTTGAAAATAGCCTCAGAGCACCCAGAATTCACAGAGAAAAAACACAAATTCTTTGTGTCCTTCGGGGTGAAAAGTTTTCATTCCACCGCTGGTGAACGCCAGTTAATGTGACATTCCTCTCTAGTAAATGACCATCCAGAGTCTAGATAGAGTCCACAAAGAAAAAAAGTATCTATTCAGGCTAGTAAACCTGACGAAGTAACTTATCCCCTATACCAGG